>MWZA01000059.1 GCA_002050455.1 Acidobacteria bacterium 5-1
AGGTAATGCCGAAGAAGATTTGAGCGTTGATTTATTGGACGTTGTTTCATCGCTCGTAGACAAAAGCCTTCTCTCTCAGCGTGAACAAGCGGACGGCGAACCGCGTTTTCGGATGCTCGTCGTCGTCAGAGAATTCGCTTTTGAGAAATTGGCGGAAATCGGCGAAGCGAATGAAATCAAACGACGGCACGCCGCCTTTTATACGGCTTTAGCGGAAGAAGCGGAACCGGAATTTTGGGGCGCGAAAGCGGCGGAATGGTATGAAAAACTGGAACAGGAACACGACAATATTCGCGCCGCGCTTGAATGGACGTTGGAGAATGAACCGAATACCGCTTTGCGAATCGTCGCGGCAATGAATATTTTGTGGATACGACGCGGATATTTAGCCGAGGGATGCAAATGGACCGAACAGTCATTGGGAAAAAGCGGCGCGGACATTGACCCGAAACTGCGGGCGAACGCCACTCTCCAAATCGGTTCGATATATCGGCTGCAAGGCGATTACGAAGCGTCAATTTTTTCTATCGAAGAAAGTCTGCGACTGAGCCGCGAGATCGGCGACGAGGAGATAATTTGCTTTGCCCTCGGTGGTTTAGCAACCAGTAAAGCGGACGTAGAAGATTTCAAGTCGGCGCGTATGTTGGCGGAAGAAAGTCTGGCAATTGCCAGAAAAATAAATAATCAACTGCAAGCTACGACAATGCTTAATACTCTGGGAGAAATCGCCCGCGGCGAAGAAGATTATCAAGCGGCGTGGGGATTTTACGAAGAAGCGCACTTAATAGCCCGCCAACAATCATACGTTTATCTCGTCCAATTGACCGCCGTTAACTTGGGAGCGGTCGCGTGTCTTTTAGGAAATTATCAATCATCCCATTCATACAGTCTTGAATCTCTTAAAATCAGCGAGGAAATGGGCGATAAATTAGGCATCGGTTTTGCGTTGGAACGACTTGCGGCGTTGTGTGTCAGCGGCGGAGCAATGGAAAAAGCAGCTCGTTTGACCGGCGCGATGGAGGCTATCTATGAGGCGGTCGGTTACAAAGTAGAAGAAGTTGACCGGATTTTTTTAGAGCATTACCTCAACCAGTCACGAGCCGCAATCGGCGGCGAAGCGTTCGCCGCGGCACTCGCCGAAGGTCGCGCAATGAGTATGACAGACGCGATTGCGCTCGCCCGTGAAGGCGAATCGGATTGGCAGTCAGATTCCGCGAAGGAAACGCACATCACCGACGAAGCCGTTTCCGGCACTAAAAATTATTCGACAAGCGATTCGCTTAAAACGCGGACGGCGATACTTCCGCCAATTCATACGACAATCCCTGACGCTTCGCCACCGCCTAATTTCTTATCGCAAATTCGGCGCAAAAGCGTTTTTCTAACGGCTTTGATAATTTTTTTGGCGGCGGGCGGGTTTTTCGGCTTCCGTTATATGACGACGAACGCTTCAATCAAATCAATCGCCGTGCTGCCGTTCGTTAATGTCGGCGACGACCGCGACAGCGAATATTTAGCGGACGGCTTGAGCGAAAATTTAATCAACACTCTTTCCCGATTGCCGCAGTTAAAGGTTATCGCCCGCAGTTCGAGCTTTAAATTTCGCGGCGAAAATATTGATATTCAAGACGCGGCGCGGAAACTCGGAGTCGGAGCGATATTGACTGGGCGCATCGTCCGGCGCGGCGACGATTTGCAAATCAGCGTCGAATTAATTGACACCGCCGACAATACGCGCATCTGGGGCGACATTTACAACCGCAAAGTTTCCGCCGCGTTAAGCGTACAGGAAGAAATCACGCACGCCGTTTCGGAAAAATTGCAGTTGAATTTGTCGGGAGCGCAGGAACGGCAAATGGCAAAGCAAATGACAAACAGCCCGCAGGCTTATCAGGCTTATATGAACGGCGTTTTTTTTCGCCGGAAGAACGGAGCGGAAAATATCCGAAAAGCTATCGAATATCAAAAACAGTCAATTGCCCTTGACGCGAATTTCGCTCGGGCTTATACCGAACTTTCAGTTAATTTCGCCGCTCTTGTCGAAATCGGTGCGCTCAGCCCGCAGGAAGGATTGCCGCAAGCGCGCTCCGCGGCAGAGAATGCATTGGCTTTGGACGAAACGCTTGCCGAAGCTCATTACTCGCTAGCCAGAGTCAGGGATTTTGAATTTGATTGGACGGGCGCGGAGAGCTCGTTTAAGCAAGCCATCGAACTAAACCCGAATCTCGCGGGAGCGCATACCCTTTATGCGGAATACCTATCGCGGTCAGGCAGATTCGATGAAGCCTTACGGGAAGTCAAACGGGCGCAGGAACTCGACCCTTTGCGAACCGGATTAATCGGCAATGAAGGACTCATTTTCTATCACGCCCGGCGGTATGACGAAGCCATTGTGAAAAAGCAAATTCACGCGAGTTTGGCGGCGGATAATCCTTTCGCCCACTTAGAACTCGCCAACGCTTACGTTCAAAAAGGACAGAATACGGAAGCAATTCTCTCATATCAAACGTCAATTAAATTAGAGGAAACGACCAGCGCGTTGATTTATCTGGGTCGGTTTTATGCTCTGACCGGCAAGCATAACGAAGCGATTGCTATTCTCGATAAATTAAAAACAACTGGAAAATATGTTTCGCCAACCGAACTGGCAATTCTTTATGCCGCGCTCGGTGATAAGGAAAAAGCGTTTGCTTCACTCGAAAAAGCCTACACCGAGCGCGACTTTCAATTGACATCTCTCAAAGTTGAGCCGGGTTATGACCCTTTGCGCGACGACCCGCGCTTTCAGGATTTGTTGCGGCGCGTCGGCTTTCCGTAATGAGATTTATGTAAAACTTAAAAAGTAAACCACTATGCACTGAAAGTGCATAGGTTTTAAGAATTGAACGCAAATGAATTTGCTTGATTTTTTCTTTTCCGATTAAGAAAAGAAAGCACAATAAGCACCTCAACAGAAATAGGCTAGACTATTTGTTGAGATGGGTAAAACAAAAATAGTTGAATTAACTGCCGAACAACGTGCAGAGTTGGAAAAAGGTCATCGAACAGGCAAAAGCCATTGTTTTCGCACTCGCTGTCAGATGATTTTACTGAAAAGCGAAAAGCGGACTTCCGTCGAGGTGGCTGAAGTTTTGGGATGCTGCGAGATGGTGGTTAATAATTGGCTCTCTCGCTATGAAGAAGAAGGACTCAAAGGTTTAGCAACTCGTGCGGGCAGAGGACAACCGCCGATTTTAAGTTTGCAGAATCCAGCGCATTTGAAGAAGGTTGAAGATGAAATAAAAAAACATCCGAACTCGGTCAAAACGGTGGTCGCCCTGTTGGAAGAAGATTTGGATTTGTTGATGCACCCGGAAACATTAAAGCGGTTTCTAAAAAAAACGAGTATCGCTTCTGTCGCGCCCGCAGGTGGCTCAAGTCGCGGCAGGTGGCTCAAGAAAGAGCGGACACGCGAAGCGCAGTTAAAAATTTTATGGCGGTTATATCTGGGCGGGCGGATAGATTTGTATTTCGGTGATGAGTCGGCGTTTTCGATGAATCCGAAGTTGCCTTACGGGTGGTCGCCTAAAGGTGAACGGATTAAAATATTTCCGCAAAGAGATAAAAAGGTGAATTTATTCGGAGTCTTTCGAGCCGATAATTTTTGCGTTACATACCAAAGCGCGGGCAATATCAACTCGGAGTTTCTGATTGCTTCGACCAATGATTTCTGCCGTTACGTTAAGAAACCGACGGTTTTAGTTCTCGATAATGCGCCAACGCATCGGTCGGCAAAGTTCATCGAACAGATGGAAAAGTGGATGGAGCAGGATTTGTATATTTTCTTTCTGCCAAAGTATTCACCGCATTTGAATATCGCGGAAACCTATTGGCGGAAAGCTAAATATGAATGGCTCAGACCGAGTGATTACGGTTCGTTCGCCAAATACAAAAAGAAGGTTAAAGCCATCTTTAACAATATCGGCACAGAATACGAAATCGCATTCAGCCAAATGTCAGTCTAAGTTAATTTTGTTGGGGTGCTTATAGAGCCTTATTTTTTCTCCATCGCCTGTTTTAATTTCGCGGCTAAATCAGCATCAATTTGAAGCAGAGCGTTATACTGCTCACGAGCGGATTTCATATCATTCGTCAAAAAATACATATAGCCGAGATTGTAACGGGCTTTGGCAAATTTCGGACTCAATGCTAAACTTTTTTTATAAGCCTCAATCGCTTTATCCCTTTGCTCGGCACCAACATATGCGTTTCCGAGTAGATAATATCCATCCGAATACTCCGGGTTTTTGTTCGTATAATCAACCAAGCCGTCAACCGCTTTTTTATATTGCAGAGTCGCCGTGTCCCGTCTGTTCGTTAAATCGTAAGCGCGGGCAAGATAAAAATTGGTTTCTCCGTCGGCGGGATTCAGCTGCAAGGCTTTAAGACACGCCTCTATCGCCGGCTGATATAGTTTTAAGTCGTTATAGGCACGGCACAAATTGGTGTAAGCCTTATATTCGTTCGGCAAAAATTGGATAGCTTGTTTTGCCGCGCCGATAGCTTCGGCGTGGCGGTCGGCTAAACTGTAATACCTGCTTATATTTAGATATAAATTTCCGTCATTTGGATATGACGTTAAACCTTTTTTTGCCGTTGCGATCGCTTCGTCAAGCCGATTTTCATTGCGGTAAATGTCGGCGAGGCGGTTATAAACTTCGTAAAGTTCGGGTTTGACGTTTATTGCTCTTTCGTAGGCTTCGATTGCCTCATCGAGTTTTTTAGTGCGGCGGAAAGCATCTGCGGTCAGATAATATGACTCACCGACGAATTTCGTGTTTTTCTTGATAGCTTCGGCGGCGGATAAACCTTGTTGAGCGTAATCGCCCAAACCGGCGTAACTGAGAGCCATAAAATAATTAACATCGGCATTGTTCAGCTCAAGCTCGAGGACTTTTTTATAAGCATTAATAGAATCCTGATAAGAACCCTGAGCATAATAAATATTTCCCAATAAAGAATAAAAACTGACGTTTGTCGGTTCAGCTTCTAAAACTTGCCGGACATCTTTTAAAGCGGCATCATAATTTTTAAGTTGATAATTTGAATAACCGCGAGTTTTATAAAGTTCGAGAACCGGCTTATAACCTTGCTCTAAAGCCTTGTCTAAATCCTTGACGGCTTGGTCGTGTTCATTAAGATAATAATGCGCGTAACCTTTCCAGAAATGGGCATAGGGAAAGTTCGGCGAAATTGCTGTTGCTTCAGCATATTTATTCACTGCATTTCGATAATCTTTCTGACCAAAAAAACGGTCGCCTTGTTCAGATAATTTTTTTGCCTGACCGACCGGTTTTTTTGATTGTGCCTGACCTTCGGAAAATAAAGCGAAAAAAACCGTTAAAAACAAAACACAAATTATTATTCCGGTAAATTTTTTTCTATCCATTTATCTATCTCCTAAATTATTGAAGAATATCCGTTCTATCTCCTTTTGCAGGAGTTTTCTTAGGAACCGGTTTCGCCGCCGCCGGCGTTTTAGCCGTAGCAACCTGCGGAGTCGGTCTTGGTGCCGCAGGTTTTCCAGTGGTCGGCTGGGCTGCCGTTCCCGGTTTGGTCTTATCGTCCGTTTGTTCGGCAATTTTAATGTCGGTATTTGAATTAACATAATCGTTTTCGCCCGAATTGTTGCTATCGGTAACGGCTTCGAGCGTCGGCGCGGGCGTTATCGAAACTTCGACAGTTCCTTGCGGTGATGATGCCGGAGTATTATTTATGGTCGTCGCTCCCGAACCGCCGAGCGTATACCAAGCCAAACCTGCGCCGCCAATCGCCAGAATAAGAAATGCGCCGAGCCCGCCGCCAACTGCTAAAGTTTTGCCGTAGGATTTATTCGTCGGTATTTGAACAGGTGTTTGGGGTCGAACTTCATCGGGCGGCAAATTCTCTTGGGTCGGCACAAAAGTGGCGGCGGAAACGCCTTCTCGCACGGGCGTTGCCGAATCAAAAGCCGATGCAGTATTCGCTGAAACAGGTTTTTCCGCCTGCTGGCTGTCAAAAGAAATTAAGGGCAGGGTTACATCAGGTGAAAAATTTTGATTTTTACCGAAATTGTCTGCCATTGCAGAATTATTATTCGGGTCAAAATTTTCTGCTCGACTAAAATTCTTGTCCTCAGCGAGATTTTCCTTCAGGTTTAATTCTCCAGACTGAGCAGATGTAATTTCGGATGAAATCTCTGTAATCAAAACTTCGGTTTTTATATCGGATTGTTTCGGCAGAGAATCGTTAGGTTGCGAATCAAAGCGAATGGTCGCGTCAAAATCTTCTTCGGGCTGAACTTGTTTTTGCGAGGGCGAAGGCACGGAATTTAAATCCGATTGGCTTGCAGCCAAACCCGAAATTGCTGGTGCAGATGGAGTTTCTGATGCGGATAAATTGATGTTTTGGCTAAGAACCGGCGGCGGCATTATTTCCGTTGCCTGTTGTAACTGCGGAACTGTAGATTGATTTAGAGCATTAAAAGGAGCGGTTTTAGCCGATATTTCGCCCTGCACCTGAGCGTAGGCTTCGCGCAAGGCTTTTTGCATTGTGCGGGCATTGACATATCTTTGTTCCTGACTTATTGACATACCCTTTAAAATCACGTCCGAAACCACCTTTGATACTTCCGGATTTAATGTGTTTATCGGATATATCAAGTCGGGCTTTCCGCAGATAACCGCATCGGCGCGGGTTATGGCATCCGCCGGAACGGTGTTGGTCAGAAGTTGATAAAGCGTTGCCGAAAGCGAATAAATATCGCTTCGCGCATCGGTTCCCGTGCCGCGAATCTGTTCCATCGGCGCATACTGCGTCGTGTAGCCGACAATGCTTCCCGTAGTAGTTTTGCGGTTTTGCTCGGCATTATTTTTGGATAACCCGAAATCGAGCAGGACAATGTTATTTTCATCAGTCAATTTCAAATTTTGCGGCTTGATGTCGCGGTGAATAATCGGCGGTTCGTGTGTGTGCAGGTAATTGAGCGCGTCAAGCAATTGGTCAGCCCAAAATAAGACCCAACTGAGCGGAAAAGGTTTTTGCGCCGCTTCGAGGCGTTTTGCTAAATCTTCGCCCGCAATATGATCCATCACCAGATACTGCATATTGGCTTCGGTAAAATGGTCGCTCACTTTTGGCAAAACCGGATGACGCAAACGCGCTAAAGTTCGTGCTTCGCGCTCAAAAGCGTTGCCGAGCGTTTCGTGGTCGGAGAAAAAAGTTCGTTTTAAGGCAATTGCGCTGCCGAGCCGCTGGTCAACCGCTAAATAAACTTCGCCCATCCCGCCTTTTCCAATCAGATGAACAATTAGATAACGGTTTTGCAATAAAGTATTCGGTGCAATCGGTTTCATTCTCATCTCCTGTTAATCGGTTGTTTTTTGATTTAATCCTTTAATTTTATCCTAATTGTTAAAATAAATCACAGCGTCTGCAAATGGAAAAGGTTAAAATTTTCCAAATCACTGACTTGCGATTAATTTTTCCGGCGGCAACATCGCCGGTTGTCCGGTATGCTGCCAGCAACGCCCGCCGCCTTTGACGCGGCGCGAACACGGCGTTCCTTTTTTTGTTTGTGCGCCGCAAAAATACATTGTTTCGGCGGCGAAATTTGGTGGAGTTTCAACTTGCTTCGTTTTCAAATTTTGCGCCGTTTGTGTCAACTGCTGTTGAGTTTTCGGAGCGGAATTAGTAGGTTGCAGCGGCAGCAAAGTTTGATTATTCTGATTTGCCGAAGATTGCCGGGCATCTGCTTGATTTACCGCATTTTTATTTATATTCGGCGATGCGCCTGCAGTCTGATTCGAAGCAATTCTCAAAGGCTTGTCAGCTTTTTGCCAATAACCGCCAACACCGACAATTCCGAATAAAAGCCCGATTAAAAGAATTCCGCGCGGAATCCAATCGTAAATTCCGAGTTCCGTTTCGCACAGTTCACAAAACCGGCGGCTTGACCACGGCTTCCAATCAATTCTGTCAATTTTCTCCCCGCACTGACAGCAATACTTCGGTTTATAAGGCATAAAATTCCTCTTTCGGAAAAGGTTTGAAATTTCAAACAGAAAAAAAATCAATTTGTCGAAACTTATAATTTAGGGCGACGAGTCATTATAAACCAAAAATCGTTTAATGTTAAGATAAATTTGCAGTCAGAGCGAATGCAACCGCGTTTTGTTTATTAGCGTCTGAATAATTAACAATTTTATGCGATTTCAAAAGGCAATTATTTTAATTTTATTTTTAATTAGCGGTTTTCTGACTGTTTCGGCACAAGACGACGAAATTATTAAAGTTGATTCTTCGATTGTGCGGCTCAATGTCGGTGTAGTCGATGGCAGAGGGCGACCAATCACAAGTTTGAATAAAGAAAACTTTACGGTTTATGAAAACGGCATAAAGCAGGACATTTCAAGATTTGAACCGACGGTTGCGCCGTTTAGTGTCGTAATGCTGCTTGATATGAGCGGTTCGACGCTCAGTTTTCGGCAAACTATTCGGCAGGCGGCGTTTCGTTTTATTGACGCGCTTGCGCCGGAAGACCGCGTGGCAGTCGTTGAATTTTACGACAAAGTAAATTTGCGTAACGATTTTACGACCAACCGGAAAACAATCGTCAATTCAATCAATGTCGCCAACGGGCAGGGCAAAACTCAGCTTTATGAAGCTATTAATTTCGCGCTTGACAAACTCGCTAAAGAAGGCACTCGCCGCAAAGCGATAATTGTTTTAACCGACGGAGTTGATTCCAATGTCCAGAACAGCGACCGCAAGTTTTTGGAAAAAGTAAAAGAATCCGATATACCGACGGCTATCCAACCCGAAACCAGCGAAGCTCTAAATCGCACCTTAAATAAATCGGATGTGCAAGGAGTTACTATTTATCCGCTTGCACTTCCGACCGGCGACCCGTTCAAACTCGCCGACCCGACACCGGTTCAGATTGCGATGTTTTCCGCCGCCCGCAATCGCTTACAGATTTTGGCAGAAAGAACCGGCGGAACGCTTAACACAATTAATCGTTTGGATGAAATGGGCAGACTTTACGCAGCGGTTGCAGCGGATTTGCGTGCGCTTTATACAGTCGAATATCAGCCGACCAACGCTAAACGCGACGGCAAATGGCGCGAAATAAAAATCGAGGTCAGCAATCCTGAACTTGTCTCAAGAACACGGCAAGGTTATTACGCAAAATAATGCCCGATAAACTTGACACCAAAGCGCAAGATTTGTAGTCTTGTAACTTACTTTATGCACCCGTAGCTCAGCTGGATAGAGTACTTGACTACGAATCAAGGGGTCGCATGTTCGAATCATGCCGGGTGCATTTAATATTAAAGAGGCTATTTGCGAACAGCCTTTTTTGTTTTATGTTACTAGCCCAAGTCTGAGCGCAGGCTTTTTACTCTTCATCTTCTCGCAATTTCTCCAACACAGAAAAATCTTCGAGAGTCGTCACATCGCCCGCGATATTTCCGCCCGCCGCTAATTCTCTCAATAAACGACGCATTATTTTCCCTGAACGGGTTTTCGGCAGCATATCTGTAAAACGTAAATCGTCGGGTTTAGCAAGCGCACCGATTTCCTTGGCAACGTGGGTGCGGAGTTCGTTTTTTAATTCTTCAGTTCCTTTTCGTCCGCCTTCGAGTGTTATAAATGCCGAAATTGCCTGCCCTTTGATTTCGTCGGGACGACCGACGACGGCGGCTTCGGCAACTGCTTCGTGCGAAACTAACGCTGATTCGATTTCCGCCGTTCCCAAACGATGACCGGAAACATTTATCACGTCGTCAACTCTGCCCATAATCCAGAAATAACCGCGTTCGTCGCGCCGTGCGCCGTCGCCTGCAAAATAAACGTGCGGAATTTCCGACCAATACGTTTTCCTGTAGCGTTCGTCATCATTCCAAATTGTCCGCAGCATCGAAGGAAACGGTTTTGTAATAACCAGATAACCGCCTTCGTTCGCGGGAACGGATTTTCCCGCTTTGGTTTGAATGTCCATTAAAATTCCGGGGAAAGGTCGTGTTGCTGTGCCGGGAACGGTCGGCGTTGCGCCCGGAAGCGGCGCAATCATAATCGCGCCGGTTTCGGTTTGCCACCAAGTATCCACAATCGGGCATTTTTGTTTGCCGATAATCGTGTGATACCACATCCAAGCTTCCGGGTTTATCGGTTCGCCGACTGTTCCTAAAAGTCTTAGAGACGATAAGTCATGTTTTAAAGGATATTGCTCGCCCCATTTGATAAAGGCTCTGATAGCTGTCGGCGCAGTATAGAAAATGTTGATTTTGTGGCGTTCGATAATGCGCCAAAACCGGTCCGGTTCGGGATAATTCGGTGCGCCTTCATACATAAAAACAGTTGCGCCGTTCGCCATCGGACCATAGACGACGTAGGAATGTCCCGTTACCCAACCGATGTCGGCGGTACACCAATAAGTGTCTTCGTCCCTTAAATCGAAAATCCATTTGGTCGTGATATAAGTTCCCGCCAGATAACCGCCCGTCGTGTGCAGAATGCCTTTTGGTTTTCCGGTCGTTCCCGATGTGTAAAGAATAAAAAGCGGATGTTCGGAATCTAATTCTTCCGCCGGACAATCATCAGAAACGGTTTCCATCAATTCGTGCCACCAGTAATCGCGTCCGAGTTTGAAATTAACGGGCGAGCCGGTGCGCCGAAAAACGATGACGTTTTCAACCGAATGCGTTTGTTCGACGGCTTTATCAACCGTATCTTTTAATTTGATTTCCGCGCCGCGCCGAAAACCTCCGTCCGCCGTTACAACTAATTTACATTCGCCGTCGTTGACTCTATCCCGAATCGCATCCGCCGAAAATCCGCCGAAAATAACCGTATGCGTCGCGCCGATTCTCGCACAGGCAAGCATCGCAATCGCTAATTCAGGAACAAGCGGCATATAGAGCGCAACTCTGTCGCCCGTTTTCACGCCGACCTTTTTCATCACATTGGCAAATTTGCAAACCTGCCGATGAAGCTGGCTGTAAGTCAGTGTGCGCGTTTCGCCCGGCTCGCCTTCCCAGATTATTGCGGCTTTATTTTTGCGGTAAGTTTCCAGATGTCTGTCCAGGCAGTTGTAAGAAGCATTAATGCGCCCGCCGATAAACCATTCGGCGTGCGGCTCGTTCCACCGCAAAACCGTGTCCCATTTTTTGAACCAGTGCAGACTTTCCGCCACGCTCGCCCAGAACGCTTCGGGATTTTCGGCAGCTTGATTATAAATCTGCTCGTATTCTTCAAAACTTTTGATGTGCGCTGCTGCGGCAAATTCCGGCGGCGGCGGGAAAACGCGCGTTTCCTGCAAAGTTGATTCGATGGCGATGGTTGTTGCTTCGGACATTATTTATTCTCCAAGATGTTTTAAGTATAGAAGTTAAAAGGAAAATTAGCCACAAATAACACGAATAACACGAATAAAATCAAAAAAACTGTGCGTGTCTGTATTTATCGGTAACTTCATTTTCAGCTTATTTGTGTTATTCGCGGCTAAATCTTTCTTACTCAATTACGAAAACTTTTTCCGTATCGAAGGCTTGCTTGCGGCGCAGTTGGTTGCGTTGGATTTTGCCGCTTCTCGTTTTCGGCAAAGCCCGCATAAACTTGATTTTCGACGGCGCGGCAATCGGACCTAAATTTTTACACACGTGATATTTGAAAATAACCGTCCCGTTTGTTCAAATCATAAGGAAAATGCGGCGAAGCCGCAAAACTCTGCCACCTCTTCCACACGGATTTACGCCGCTTCGCCGGCGTTACGTGGGCGACCGTTGTAAGGCGTATCGCCGACTTCTTCCCAGATTTTATGACCGCGCGATTCGCGCAGGAAGATTGAGCCAACGATAAATGTAATTGAAGCGACAATCATCGGATAATAAAGTCCGGCGTAGATATTTCCTGTCGAAGCGATGACCGATAAACCGATAAGAGGAAGAAGTCCGCCGAACACGCCATTGCCGATGTGATACGGCAAGGAGAGAGCGGTATATCGTATCTTGGCGGGAAACGCTTCGACCAAATAAGCGGCAATCGGACCATAAACCATCGTTACCCAGATGACTTGGATAAAGACGAGCAGAATCAGCATCCAGGCGGTTGAATTGCTTAATAAACTGCCGAAAGTCGTGTATGGCAAAGCTTTCGGAGCATCAATCAAAGCACCGCTCGCGTCCTGTGATTTCGGAATAAGTTTGATTGCGCCGGTTACTTTGTTTGCCTCGGATGCGGCGGTAACAACGTTTGAACCCGCCGCCGACTGCATTGCTTTATAAATCGGAATATAGGTAATTACCGCGAGCAGCAAGCCCGCCATAATAATCCATTTGCGCCCGATTTTATCCGATAATGCGCCAAACACCACGAAAAACGGCATCCCCAACAGAAGCGCGATGGCGATAATATAATTTGCCGAAGTCGCGTTGACATTCAAAATTGATTGCAGATAAAAAAGCGCGTAAAACTGTCCGGTATACCAGACAACGCCTTGACCGGCGGTTGCGCCGAATAGCGAAATTAACACGATTTTCAAGTTGTCCCATTTTGTAAAGGCTTCGATAAGCGGACTTGCCGAAGTCATTCCCGATGCTTTGAGATGCCGGAAAATCGGCGATTCTTTCATCCGCAGGCGAATGTAAAGCGAAATGGCGACAAGAAAAATCGAAATCAAAAACGGAATCCGCCAACCGGCAAAGCCTTCGGTTTTACCCGCAAATTGGTCGGCACTCATCGTATTTTGCACGGCAAGAATAACGGAAAGCGATAAAAACAAACCTAAAGTTGCGGTGATTTGAATAAACGAGGTGTAAAAACCGCGCTTGTTGTCCGGCACATGCTCGGCGACATAAACCACCGCGCCGCCGTATTCGCCGCCTAATGCCAAGCCTTGCAGAACGCGAATCAAAAGTAAAATAATCGGCGCGGCAATTCCGATTTGCGCGTAAGTCGGCAAGAATCCGATAATCGCCGTCGCGCCGCCCATAATCAAAAGCGTAACGAGAAACGCATATTTGCGCCCGACTAAATCGCCGATTCTTCCAAAAAATAATGCGCCGAACGGACGCACGACAAACCCGACGGCAAACGTCGCTAAATATGCGATGTACGCAAACGTATCGTTGCCCGGCGGATAAAAAAGCGGGGAAATAATGCCCGCAAGGCTGCCGAAAATATAAAAGTCATACCATTCAATCATCGTCCCGACGCTCGACGCGCCGATGACTTGCCAGATTTTCGCTGTCGAAATGTGGTCTTCGTAAATTCCGCCTAAATCTTGTGTTGCTGTTGCCATTTTTGTTATCTCCTCAAAGATTCTTTGTAAAAATTTATTAAAACTTTTGAATTGAAGGCGGTAAATTATAAAAAACCGCCTTTCTAAATTCGTTTCAGCCGTTTAGAACGTAAAAATCGCGGCAAAAAGTTACAATCGCTTGCGGATTTATTTTGAGAATTTCGGTAAGCAGTTCCGTGCCGTCCATCACGGGCATTTTTATATCCGTCAAGACGAGTCCAAATTCATTTTCGCTAAATTTTCGGAGCGCGTCTTTGCCGTCGGCGGCAGTTTCCGCCACGTAACCTTCGGCGGCGTAAAAGTGATTGCTCGTCTGCGGCTTTCTCAAAATTGAATGTTAATAGGTCTTTCTCAAATGCGGAAGCCCGGACGAAGCGTCGAGGGCGAAAATCACACTCGACGCTTCGTCCGTGTTTCTGTGAAAATGTGCGGGCTGCAAAAATAATGAGAAAGTCCTAATTAATACAAATTGCTGCACGTCAGAACAGCAGACAAGACTTTTCTCTATCTGCAAGATTCATTTTTCTGTTTCGTTCACAAAAACGTCGAGGCTTTTTTGCAAAGCCGGGTTAAACGCTAATAAGAGAGTTAGATTTTGGCGAAAAACAACCTTTTGCGGAATTGAACTCTCAAAGGCTTTGACAGAGGAAACTTCATGAATATGAAAAAACTGACTTCTTTGATATTGATATTCACCATCTATTCCGGCTTGATTGCGCCAATCGATTTGCAGTTGAATATACAGGCAAACGCGCAAATTGTTCGCGGAAAAACCAGCCAAACAAATATGAATGAAGAAAATACGGGTTTGCAGTTTCGTCTGAGCGAAGGCGCGGAAGGCGCGGAAACACGCGAAGTTCAGCCGCCTACCAATGCAGATAAACTTTCGGAAGGCGAAACATCCGGCTTGTTAAAGCGTCTGCCGCAAATAAAAACCGACAAAGATGACCAAACCGATTTTGCGAAACGGGCGGGAAGTTTGCCGCCGCCGAAAACGGGCAAGCAAATTCCCGTGAAGTTTCCCGCGCCTGACCAAAAAAATTTACCGAATCAAAACACGGCAAATACTTTGGAAGTTTTGCGTTTCTCGCCCGAAGGCGAAGTTTCGCTCGCGCCGGATTTGAGCGTTACATTCTCGCAGCCGATGGTCACCGTTTCGTCGCAGGAAGAAGCAGCAAACACCGTTCCCGTTCAATTAACTCCGCAGCCGGAAGGCAAATGGCGGTGGCTCGGCACGAAGACTTTGATGTTTGACGCGAAAACTCGTTTTCCGATGGCGACGAAATTCACCGCCCGAATTCCGGCAGGAACAAAATCTGCCAACGGACAAATTTTGCAAAAAGATGTCGTTTGGACTTTTACCACACCGCCGCCTTCGATTGAAACCAAAGTTCCTTCAAATAATCAAATAACACGCCGCGATACGCTTATCTTTATTTCGTTTGACCAGGCGATAAATCCAACCGCCGTTTTGCAAACAATCAGCGTTACGGCAAATGGCAGAAAAATACCGATTCGCCTTGCGACACAAGAAGAAATTGCGAAGGACGAAGGTATTTCCTAT
>MWZA01000219.1 GCA_002050455.1 Acidobacteria bacterium 5-1
ATCGGCTTGGCTGGTCGGTTTTTTTGTTTCCAAAATTATGCCGACTTTATCGCTCGCATTCTTACCAATATGAATTACAAGGTCTTGCCTGCCTTTGGTGTTTATTTCATTTGTTTCTTGGTAAAAGGTTTTGAGCAGAAAATCGCGGACAAAGTTTTTGTGATGTTCTTCGCTCTCATTCTCGTTAGTCTTTCCAAGCAAGATTTGCAGATTCGTTTTAAACAAAGTTATGTCATCACGACGAATAGGCTGTTTGAGAAAGGCTTTATTGAGTGCTTGTTTCGGAGTTTGAGTATTTAGTTTCATTTTCAATGATTTAGAAAGATAAATTATTTGTGTGCCGAATGTGCCAAACTTAACAAAACCTAAAGAAAACATTATACTCAAAAATTAGGTAAATGCTAAGTAATGTGAATTTATAAAAACTGGGCTGAACTAGGAAAAACAACAAGTTATGGTTGCAAAACTCACCGTCATTTTTTTTATCATTTTATGTCTGGTGGTCGGAATTTTTTTAATGCTTTTGCCGTGGCTTGATGTTCCCGGATTCGGCACTTGGGGCGAGAACTATTTTTTGACTTTGATTGTGCAAAAAACCGACTTGCCGATTATTCAAGAAATGATTGCGTCGGGTTGGTTTCGCGGCGCAATAACGGGCTTGGGAATTTTGAATCTGTTTCTCGCATTTTGGGAAATGGGACATTTCAAACAAAGTGTTCAGATGCTTGAAGAAGGAGAAAAACGAGTAAAAGGGCAAAAGTGAAAATTACCAATCAGATTGGCGAACCTTTAATTTATCTCATCACCGAAGGCGAAATGACCGCCGAAAATTTCACCGAAAAAGAATCACGAACTCTCGAAATCATCAAACGCGCCGTTCAAGCAAAAATATCTCTGATTCAAATTCGTGAAAAGAAACTTTCGGCGCGGCTGGTTTTTGAACTCGCTTCGAAAGCCGCCGAAATCACACGCGGCACTAAAACGAAACTTTTGATAAATGACCGCGCTGACATCGCGTTTGCCGCCAATGCCGAGGGCGTTCACCTGACTTCGAATTCGCTTTCCGCTGCAACTGTTCGCCAAAATTTTCCGCCGCATTTTATTGTCGGAGTTTCCGCGCATACAATCAAAGAAGCGCGGGCGGCAAAGCGGCAGAAAGCAGATTTTATAACTTTCAGCCCGATTTTTTTTAGTTTCGGTAAAGGCAAACCGCAAGGCTTGGAAAAATTGCGCGAGGTTTGTGAAACATTAAAACCATTTCCCGTTGTCGCGCTCGGCGGAATCGACGAAACCAATTACAAATCGGTTTTGGAAAACGGCGCAAGCGGTTTTGCCGCAATTCGGTTTCTGAATGAATCATTTCACCACAGAAACACAGAGGCAGAGAAAACTTTTGAAAAAATTAGAGATGAATAAAAGTAATTCCAAAATCCAAAATCCAACACCCAAAATTTGTTTGACGATTGCCGGACTCGACCCGTCGGGCGGCGCGGGAATTATCGCCGACATTAAAACTTTTACGGCGTTTGGTTGTTTTGCGACTTCCGCAATTGCTTCGATAACTTTTCAAAACACAACCGGCGTTTTCGGCGCGATTCATCAAACCGCCGAATCTGTGCGCGGACAAGTTGAACCGATTTTGCGGGATTTTACAGTTTCGGCGCTCAAAACGGGAATGCTTCCGACACGCGAAATTATCGAAGAAGTTGCACGGCTCGTGCAGGAAAATGATTTGAAGAATTTTGTCGTTGACCCGGTTGTTCGTTCAACTTCGGGATTTGATTTGATTGATGACGATGCGCTTTGCATCCTCATCGAAAAACTTTTTCCGCTCTCTGAAATCATCACGCCTAATTTGCCCGAAGCCGAAAGAATCGCCGGAATAAAAATCGAAAATGAAACGGACATTGAAAAAGCCGCGAAAACAATGCAGTCTTTCGGCGCGAAAAATGTTTTGATAAAAGGCGGACATCTTCCGATTGTGAATTTTGAATTTACGATTGCGGATTTGGAAAACAGCGACGGACAAAGGACAAAGAACAAAAGACGAACTGCAAAAGATTTTCTTTTTATCGGCAGTGATTTACATATATTTGAAGCCGAATTTATCCAAACAAACGCCACGCACGGAACCGGCTGCACGCTCGCGGCGGCGATTGCAGCAAATCTGGCATTGGGAAAAAGTCTGATTGAAGCGGTTGAGGTTGCTAAAAAATTTGTAGCCCAAGCAATTCGCACTGCGCCGAACTTAGGACACGGACATTCGCCGATTGGAATAAGTCTTGGAGAAGTCTGGGAAGTCTAGGAAGAAATAATCGTTTTGGCTTCCTAGACTTCCCAGACTTTCCAGACTCACTTCGCTGGTGTGAAAATGCTTGGAGATAAATAAGTTATGCCGAAGGTAACGCCGGTGCGCGGGCTAAACCGCGTTAGACCAAAAATCGCGGCAGTATCAAAACGCAAACTCGAAGCCTTGATTTGCGTGCCGACGCGAAATTGCGAAATACTTTCCGTTCCCAAAGGCGCGTTTCCGCTGCGCGTATTGGCGCGTCCGTTGATTTCGCTGATAATGTTGATGCGCTCGTTAACATTGTAAATTCCCGCTATTCCAAAAAGCAGAACGTCGTTTTGGGTAAATTGTTCAAGCGGCGCGGTCATAATTCCGATGCCGAGGTTGCCGAAAGCGTTCAAACGCGGCTGTTTTCCGGCGCGTTTGCCAAACTTTTTCTGCACTAAAATTTTGCCGAAAACATTTATCTGATTTGTGCCGATGCCGCGTGCTTGGTCGGAATTCGGTAGTTGAAAGCCGAACTTAAAGCCCAAGGCGGGAAAATTGCGCGTTTCGCTGCGGAGTTTTATTTTGGTGGAAATGATAAAATCGCCGGCATCATTGCTGGAATTCCCGTCTAAACTTAGCGGAATCGGCGAAGGAGTAATCGCCGAATTTACCGCCAAAAAATTTTGCAGAACGCCTTCGACCTGAAATTCGACGTTTGAAGAAAAACCGACTTTGACACGAATATCGCCGACGCGGGTTAAATCGCCTTTCAAACCCGACAACGGAAATTTCGCGTTTTGCAGAAAATCAACGCCCGCCGCAACTTCCACCGCGCCTTCCGGTATTGTGTCGACATCTTCGGTCAACAGCGGACGCTGCTGCGCGAGAGCAAAAACGTTCGAACAAACTATTAAAATTAAACCGAGAAAAAGACGTTTCATAGTCGTGGCTTTTAATTTTGGCACGAAACACGCCGGATTGTAAACAGGAAAGAATTCAACCAAATTAATTTGTCAAAGAAAGATTTGAGCTTTGGACATTGCGGGCAAAAATTGGCACAATAATTCGAGTAAATTTCTCGCTCCAATCTAAAATTAGGACTAAGGAGAAAAAAATTATGACAGGTCAAGAAACGGAAAAAACGACGCTCGGACAAGCCTTGGCTGCCGAATTAAAGTTTGAGGCGATTTCAACCAGAAAAATGTTGGAAAGAGTTCCCGAAGCCAAATTCGACTGGTCGCCGCACGAAAAATCAATGACTTTGCGGCAACTTGCAACGCACGTCGCCGAGATTTCAAACTGGACGAAACCGACTTTGACGCAGGACGAACTTGATTTCGCCACTTCTGATTTCAACCCGACGATTGTTAATACGGCGAAGGAACTTGTTGAACTTTTTGATAAATCAGTTGCCGAATCGGTCGAACTGCTGGAAGAAATTTTTGACGAAGATATGATGAAAACGTGGTGTTTGCGAAAAGGCGACGAAAAAATCTACGAACAGCCGAAATTTGCGATTGTTCGCTCGATGGTCTTGAATCATTTGTATCATCATCGCGGACAGCTTTCGGTTTATTTGCGGCTTTTGGATATGCCGCTCTCGCCGGTTTATGGTCCGACGGCGGATGAGCAAAAATTTTAAGGAAATAAAAAATGGGATTGTTGGATTTGGAAAAAGAAATGACCGATGCCGGTGGTTTGCGGCTGGTGTCGGATAACAAAGAGCCTCAACGGTTTCCTATAATCGAAAAACAGTTCGTCAACTTTATGTTTTTGCGTGTTAATCCCGACTGGCGCAAACTCAATGGTGAAACAAAGCGTGTTTTTAAAAGTGAATTTCAAAATACTTTTGCTCAATTTACCGAGAATATGCTGTTGTTTAGTTATTCGCTGGTCGGATTTGATTCAAAAGCGGATTTGATGTTTTGGCGCATCGGCAATTGTTTAGATTTGATTCAGGAGATGACCGCCAAACTTTACCGCACGAATTTAGGAAGTTTTCTCGAAACAACCGACAATTATCTGTCCGTTACCAAAAAGAGAATGTTTATTCCTTTGGTCGAAAACTCAAATCTCGAAGATCGTTTTCACATTGTCGCAGGCGAAAAAAAATATCATTTTGTTTATCCGTGCGCCAAACACAGCGATTGGTATGCAAAATCGGGCGAAGAACGCGATGCGTTGGTCGAAGAAAATTTTATGGTCGGAAAGAAGTTCGAGAATATAAAAATTCACCTGACGCACGCTTTTGGATTTAGCGAACAAGAATTTATCATCTCGTTTGAGACCGACGAGCCGAAAGATTTTCTCGCGCTCGCCGAAGAATTGCGGCAAACGCCCGCAAGTAAATTTACCTTGCGCGGAATGCCGGTTTATACTTGCCGGCAGAGAAGTTTGATGGAATGTCTTGATGCACTCGGATAGTAGTCTGGAAAGTCTAGGAAGTTTGGAAAGTCTGGAAAGTCAAAGATTTTCTTCCAAGACTTTCTAGACTTTCCAAACTTCCTAGACTTTATGATTGTGGCTCGAAAATTCATCATCGGCGGATTTGTGCAGGGCGTTGGCTTTCGGTTTTTCACGCAGCGTGCTGCCGCCCGGCATCAGGTTTTGGGTTATGTCAAAAATTTGCCCGACGGCAGAGTCGAAGCCTATGCCGAAGGCAATGAAAAAGCGGTTGCAGATTTTATGCACGATTTAACTGCCGGACCAACTTACGCAAAAGTTGACGATGTTGAAGAAATAGTTTTAGAGCCAAGTGATTTATATACATCATTTAGAGTAGAAAGATAATTACAGTTATCAGTTATCAGTCAACAAACTAACCACTGATAACTGATAACTGATAACTGAAAAATGGATCATTTAAAAAAACTAATCAGAGAAGTGCCTAATTTTCCGAAGGAAGGCATTAATTTTTACGACATTACGACGCTTTTAAAAGACGCTGGCGGTTTGAAACAAACGATTAACGCGCTTGCCGATGAATATAAAGGCGTAAAAGTTGACACAGTTATCGGCGTTGAATCACGCGGATTTATCTTTGCCGCGCCGCTTGCTTATCATCTCGGCGCAGGTTTTGTTCCCGTTCGCAAGCCGAAAAAACTGCCCGCTGAATGTGTTTCGGTGTCATACGATTTGGAATACGGGCAGGACACGCTCGAAATGCACAAAGACGCGGTTGGGATGGGACACAAAGTTTTGATTATGGACGATTTGCTGGCGACGGGCGGCACGGCGAAAGCCGTCGTTGATTTGGTTGAAGGTCTGGGCGGTGAAATCGTCGGACTGCTGTTTGTCGTCGAACTTAATTTTCTCAAAGGACGCGAAAAGTTTAACGGCTACGATGTGCGTTCTTTAATCAGTTACGATTCTTAAATTCGGACAATCCAAAATCCAAAATTTAGAATCGTAAATCAATATGCTCCCGTAGCTCAGTTGGATAGAGCGTTCGCCTCCTAAGTGAAAGGACATTGGTTCGAGTCCAATCGGGAGCATTAACATTTTCAAAAACTTAGCGTGGTTGCCTAACAATCAAATTCACCACTCACACCTAGATTCACACCAAAAAACGACAGAAAGTTCGTTTGCTACGTCTTGTCAGGAATAACAAGCGGAATTTGTTTGCGTCCATGTTTGCGGTAAATCAGAAAATCACCGTCAACCGTAAAGACAAATGAATTTTCTATCAATTCACTCATTCGGACTAGACAGGCATCGGCAAAATCCATCGGCACATCTTTATATTTTTTTAGCAATGTTTGAATTTTTTCGGCTTCATTCGATAACGAAAAATCAATTTGCAAAACGTCGCTTGAAACCAATTTTAATACCTTTTCCTTTCCGTCGGACAAATGAGCTACTAAAAAACAGGCTTCGGTAATAACGGCTTCACAAGTCAAAAAAGGAACGGGCAGATGTCGCATTTGCTCATTTGTCCATTCGTGCCACGAATCTCTTTTATCTAAAAACGCAACGATAACGCCCGTGTCAGCGATTGATGTTTTTATCACGTCCTAAACCTTCTAGATATTTTTTGTTGGTTGATAAATCACCTAATCCGCTATCTAAACTTCCCGCTAATTCGGGAACAACATCAAAGATAGTTTTGAATGGCTTTTCACTTTCATTAATCTTATTGTCACCTGTCGCCCGTTTCGGTCTGCCATTTTTTCTTTCTTTTACAAGCTGCAAGTCAGATTCATTAATAACGTAATCACGTCCGATACGCTGTGCCGGAAGGCGTTTTGCCCAAATCAACTGCTGGACGCGCAAAATCGATACGCCAAGTTTTTTCGATGCTTCTTTGGTTGAAATTAAACTCATAACACTTAAAGAATAATTCAATATAAAGTATAAGTCAAAGCCTATTCTTTAATCATTCTTGACAACACGCAAAATTAAAGTACTATTAAGAACCATTCGTAATAAGCGTTAAATCAGAGTATTACATAGACTCATTACACATAAGTTATACAAATAAACCAAGCAAATTCGTGCCAATATCATTTAATATTTTTGTTTCAAATTTCGGCAATGCAAACACATATAGCTAGAATTACCTGTATTGAACTGCTAGGAGTTTTTAGACAAAAACTAAAAAAAGAAAACTGTAAATGAATAATTTAAATACTACAATACCATCTTCCCCTATTGTTGCTATTACTGTTGACCTTCATCTGTATGATGACTCTTACGACATCACTTATTCGGCTGAATGGCTTGCGCGCGCCGGAATCCATTGCACTACAAAACTGCGCGGCAAGAATGTTTCTACCAGTAATTGAGTAAATAAAAGCCACAAAATACTTCATCCCCCAACCTGCCCCGGTCATTCCCAACGCATTTTGGCTGTAAGCATCGCTATATGTATGAATGTTTCCTAACCAAATATCGGCTATCCTGCTTCCCATTTCGTCATACATAAATGAATCCGGACCCGTAACATCGCGTAATTCAAATACGTGAATTATTGTACCTAAAGAAACACGTAGTAGAAGTCCAACCATAAAGAGTTTTTGCAGGAAAAGAGTGTTTTCAGAGGAGCGGCGAATTATTAAATTTACAATTAGTACACAAACGATAAGAAGCAGAACTGCAGTGTTGCCCTCAGGAAAGGTTGAAACGACTACTATTAAACCGACAACAAAATACAAAATTGCGAGGATTTTATCCATTTGACTTATGATTTAAAGGCAATCGGCGGAGTTTGTTTCGGTGCTACTTTCTTTTGTTATCCTAAAATTTGAACACAGCTTCTAAGTAATTCTTATAAACTCCAAACTAACGCATTTCGCGCTATACCGCCAGAGTTCTTAGCCTTATTAATAAAACGCGATAATGAACTTATCACCATCCTCTACATCATAAACTGTTGTATCATCGTCGTTTATCTCATATACTTGAACCTTGCCAAAGCGAAAAGTTTCTGATTCATTATCTTTATACTCTGCTTTACGTTTCGGATGTTTTTTTACTTTTTTATTTAGTAGCCTTTTTTCAAGTTTTAACTCTAACTCAAAATCGTTACTGCTGTTTTTCTTAATAGTAATTTTTCGTTCATCAACAAGAGGTGTCCATTTGATGGAACCATCAGGAAGATATTGTTCAAAATATTGTATCCATATTTTAACTTCGATACCTGTCGAATCGGTAAAAATGTCTATATCGTGGTTTCCATTTTCTTCGTTAATTTTAAATAATCTAATGTGTTGAATCGCCCCAAAGTTTTTTCTTTTATAAACAAAAGGAGGATTTCCACCACTTGGTATTTCAAGATCCCTATCTGTTTCAATAACAAAAGAACCGGATTTAATAATAATAGGCGGGAGTTGCTCGTCGAGCTCTTCGGCTCGAAAAAGATATTGATACGTTTTAATTACGACAAAACTTGCCAGGGCAAACAAAGATATGCCCAAAATTGATTTAGAGAGTTCATCTCGTTCAGTTAGTTTTTCAAGTCCAAAGCGTGTTTGTTCTTCAGAATTCATAATCTAATCTCCTAAGTTTTAAGTTCTTAAATAAAGCCTTTTTAGCTTTGCGTTAATTCTTCTATCTGCTTAAAATACAGGTTAATGTCCGGCTTTGCAAGATAAGTTTTAAAATTTTCTTCTCCCCAATCCGTCTGAAGTCCGGAAAGCGTTTCCCTTGCCTTTGACGCATACTCTCCGGCATTTTCTTCGTCGCCTTTTTGCCGGCTCGCGCGTGCCGCAATCAGCCAAGACCGCCAAGCAGATTCCGGTTGTCCGGCAGCGGCAAAATAATCCTTTGCCTGCAACGCTGTGGCTAATGCGTCCGCATAACTGCCGGTATTTAAATATGCTTCGGCAAGTGCCAGCTTTGCGATATTGATTGTTCGCGGATCTTTTGTGTCGGCGGCGTAACGCAGAGCCGTTACGCATTTCTGAACGCCTTCTCCAGCCTTTGAATTTGAAATAGTTTGGGCTAATCCAATTATTCTATTTGTTTCAAAGGCAGCGGAAGAATCAGCCGTTCCGCCGACTTGTTCAGCATCCTTAACTGCCTTAGCGAAGTTTCGCTCGCTTAATGCAATCTGGGCGTTTATCAGATGAATTTTACCAGCAAGCTGTGAAAGCGAACCGCCGCCCTCGTTAACTATTGTCTGCACTTTTGCAAGTTTATCCTTCGCCTCTTGAAAATAACCCAATCGGCACAAAACTTCACTTAAATAAAGCAGACTGTAAGCAAGGTAAAACTGATTACTTAACGATTGATACAAATCATAACTTTGTTCAAAACGGCGGCGGGCTTCCGGGTATTGTTCTTGATGCATCAGCACGTTGCCGGCGGCTAAGTTGGCATAAGCCCGTAACGAAGCATCTTCGGAAGTTTCAGCCTGTTCGAAGGCTTTCAGTGCCGCAGCATAATCCTCTCTCATTTCGCTGGCGCGACCAAGTAAGATATTGGCTTTTGTAATCTCGTTGTGATAACCGCCCTTTTGAAAGAAAGGTAATGCTTGTTTGACAAAATTTTCCGCCTCGTCCGGCTTGATTTGTTGAATTCGCAGACTTCCCAGAGCCAGAAAAGCTCTCGCCTCGTTCCGGTGTCCCTCGTCTTTACGAGCAAATTCAATTGCTTGTTTATATTGCTGTTCGGCTTTCTCGTATTCCGCCCGGGTCAAAAAGGCATTCCCAAGATCAATTAAACCGTTTGTGGCAAGGTTTTCCATCCGTTCTTCTTTAGCCATTTTTATGGCGTTTGAAGCATAATCTTGGGCGCAATCTGTTTTTCCGCCGCTGCTGCAAATGCTGCTGATTTGCAGCATTGCTCTGATTTGCTGATATTTATTAGTTCTCGGTGTGTTTAAAACCTGCTCAAACTGAGCGCGTGCGGCATCCAATTTTTCTTGAAGGTTGAGGGAAACACCGCGCTGATACTTTACTTCCGACACACCCTCATCATTGCTTAAACGGTCATAGATATTTTCGGCAGTGTCGAAGGCTTTGGCAGCCTTTTCAAATTCCGCTTTTCGGTTTCGTAAAATCCCCAGCCGCAAAAACGCCGCGCCGTATTGCGGATTTAATGACGCTGCTTTTTCATAATATTCGATTGCCTTATCTATCTCTTCATTTTTCTCATATGCGCGACCTAAATCGAGATAAGCGTAAGGTTCATTAGGATGACGATTAACGATTGTTTCATAAATTCCGGCTGCTTTTGGGAAATCACTCAGAACGGTTGCGTTTATTGCTTCAATATAAAGCGATTCGTCGTCCGTTGGTGAAAAGGCAGATAAAAATCCCTGCTTCTGCTGCTGAAAATCACGCACTTTGAGTAGTTCATTTTGCGCTCGTCCGACATAATCAAGTTCCATCCACGACTCGGCAAGAAGGGCGTGAGCGAGGGCAAAACTGCCATCAATTTTAATAGCATCTTCGAACATTTTGCTCGCTTTATAATATGTGCCGTCGCGTAATGCTTCCGTTCCATTGTTAAACAATTTAAGTGCTTCAGTCTTTGGCGGAGCAGTTGAGAACTGAGAACTTAGGAAATAAGCAAACAAAGCAAAAATGGTCAAAGCAAGAATTAACCCGATAGACTTGGGAGATTTATTGACAAAGCTGGAAAATAGATTCGATTTCGTATTTGGCGAAGTGTTTGCATCGCGCCGAAAAATTTTGGTTGATTTTTGCTCGACGTTGTTTAACTTATTTCTTATTTTTTGCAGCTCCGTAATTAGCTCGTCTGCCGTTTGGTAGCGTTCTTCGCGGTCTTTGCAAAGAGTTTTTTTGACGATCCGCTGAAGTTCGTCAGGTGTTTCCGGAGCATAGTATGACAAAGGCAAAGGGTTACTTTTCAAAATCGTCGCCAGCACATCGGTTTTGGTTTCGCCCGTAAAAGGTGCTTTGTTGGAAATTAACTCATACAATACAATGCCCAAGCTCCAAATATCGGTGCGAGCGTCAACTTCCAAACCGCGTGCCTGTTCCGGCGACATATAGTTGACCGTTCCGATAACCGTGCCGGGCGTGGTGCGCCGCATCTCGACGGTTGAAACATCTGTATTTACAATTGCCTGTTCCCGCTCGGTCTTTTTCTCTATCAGTTTAACCAAACCAAAATCAACCACTTTAACCAAGCTGTCTTTCCGAAGCATGATGTTTTCCGGTTTGATGTCACGATGCACAATGCCCGCCGCGTGTGCCGCCGAAAGCGCCGAAGCAACCTGAATACCGATGTCCAAGACTTTGCACAGATCCGACAAAGGACGTTCTATGTAATGGCGCAAAGTTTCACCCTCAATAAACTCGGTGGCGATAAAATGATGTCTGTTCTCAGAGCCAATTTCATAAATAGTCAGAATATTTGGATGATTAAGAGAAGAAGCGGCATAAGCCTCGCGCTTAAAACGATTTAGCCGATCTTCATCAGAAGTAAAATCAGCGGGCAAAAATTTGAGCGCGACTTTACGACCTAAAGTTATGTCCTGCGCCAGATAAACCTCGCCCATTCCGCCTGCGCCGAGCAGCAAGCAAATTTTGTAATGACCGAGAATTGTATCTTGGGGCAATGGCATAGTTGTGAATGACGCGCTTTCCTAATTCTAAATAGTTTAACTTTATTATAATGCAGAAAAAAGTCAAGAGTTTTGATTGTTTGACTGCTTGCCGATTTTAAAACAAAATAGCGGTCAGCGCGTTTATTTTTCGTGTTTCTTCGCCGATTATTTTCTTTTCGCGCCATTTGTGGCAACTTATTAAAGATATGCAAAAAGTTCTCTCTGCAACAGAAATGCGCGAAGTTGACCGCCGGACGACGGAAAAATACGGCATTCCGTCAATTCTTTTGATGGAAAACGCCGCTCACGCCGCCGCGCGTGTGATTACGGAAAAACTCGGCGGCTCGGTGGCAGGGAAATCATTTCTGATTCTCTGTGGTAAAGGTAACAACGGCGGCGACGGCGCGGCTCTGGCGCGGATTTTATGGACGCTCGGAGCAGATTGTTTTGTTTATTTGTTTGGAAAAGTTGAAGAAACAAAAGGTGAGGCAAGAGTAAACTTTGAGATTCTTGAAAAATATTGGAAAGAGCCTGAGACAGGATTAAACAATTCTGTTTTAGTATTTGAGCAATATGAACCAACTGAAGAACAAATTTCTAAAATAATCTATTTTGCTTATCTTAGAAGGGAACGAGATGTAATTGTTGACGCACTCTTCGGCACAGGATTAGATAAAAGTTTACAAGGTAAAATTGAGAATTTAGCTTTGTGCCAGCACAATCACCAAAAGGATTTAGCTTTTGCACAAAAACCTTTAGCTGTTTCAATTGATATTCCATCCGGCTTAAACGCCGATTTATCTGACCTAATTGGTGAAAATATACAAGCAGATTTAACCATAACTTTTATCGCGCCGAAACTTGCAAACGTCTTTCCGCCTGCCTCAAATTCCAATGGCGAACTCGTTGTTGCAGATATCGGCTCACCGCAGGAACTAATTGATAATTCGCCTTCGCAAACTTTTGTCGCGGAAAAACAGGACGCGCAAAATTGGCTCAATAAAACACGAGTAAAACCCGATTCTTACAAAAAAACTCGCGGAACCGCTTTGATTATCGCGGGTTCAAAAAGTTATTCAGGCGCGGCGTGTCTGACGGCAAACGCTTGTTTTGCGGCGGGCGCGGGAATGGTTTCGGTTGCCGTGCCGAAATCTGTTCAGGAAATTGTTGC
This sequence comes from Acidobacteria bacterium 5-1, assembly GCA_002050455.1. Lineage (GTDB taxonomy): Bacteria > Acidobacteriota > Blastocatellia > Pyrinomonadales > Pyrinomonadaceae. Next base: position 12,466 of record MWZA01000219.1, read on the forward strand.
CGCAAAAGTTTTGGACGAAGTTATCACGCGCGGATTTTCTGAAACAAAAAACGGCGCGTTTGCCAAATCTGCCGCCAAAGATATTTTAGAATTAAGCGAAAAATTTGATGTTGCGGCAATTGGTTGCGGTTTAACGAGCGGTGAAGAAAGCACGCGGAAATTTGTGCGCGAAGTTGTTGAAAAACGCCAAACGCCGCTGGTCATTGATGCCGACGGTTTGAACGCGCTCGCGCCGTTTGATTTAAAAGGTTCGGACAAACTGCCGCTTGTTTTAACTCCGCACATTGGCGAATTTCAAAGGTTAATTGGGAAAAATAAAATTACAGACCGAATCAAAACGGCGCGTGAATTTGCCAAAAAGCACAACGTTATTTTGCTTTTGAAAGGTGAAAGAAGTCTTGTTGCCGCGCCCGACGGACGAGTCGTCATCAATCCGACGGGCAATGCGGGAATTTCCCGCGCCGGCGCAGGCGACACGCTGACGGGAATTATTACGAGTTTTCTCGCGCAAACTTTCGCCCTCGAAAAACCAAATCTCGAAAACACTCTTGAAACGGTTGTTGCCGCGCTTTACATTTCAAGTCTGGCGGGCAACATAGCGGCGGAAAAATTCGGACAAAGATTGATGACAGCGACGGATATTCGGGAATGTTTGGGCGAAGCAATAAAAGCAATTACGAATTAAAAATTACGAATTACGATTTAATGAGCGAAACAATAAAGCCCGAAAATTATATTTGCTATTCTCCCGAAGAAACTTTCGACTTGGGCGAGAAACTTGGCGAAAGTTTGCAAGGCGGTGAAATAATTTTGCTTTCAGGCGGACTTGGCGCGGGAAAAACGCTTTTTACGAAAGGCGTTTCGTTTGCGCTTGATTACGACGCCCGCGAAGTAACGAGTCCGAGTTTTACGCTCGTAAATTTATACAAAGCCAAATTCGACATTTATCACATTGATTTTTGGCGTTTGGATAAAAATCCAGACGTCGGATTCGCCGTCGGATTGGACGAAATTTTAGAAGACGAAACGGCGGTTGTAATTGTTGAATGGGCGGAAAGACTAGGGCAAAAAACTTTTCCCAACAAAACAATCCGCGTAGAAATAAAAGGCGACGGCGATGACGCGCGAAAAATAGAAATTGCTCAATAAAAAGCCGCCGCCTGAATTTCTTTAGTAATACCTATACGGAACGGTCGCGCCGTATTTTCCGGCAACCGATAAAACCTTTCTCCATGTATCAGTTATTTCCTTATCTTGACGGACAAGGGTGCGGGAAAATTCTTCGCTGCTTAATTTCTGCATTTTGCAGTGATTTTTAGCACGATTAAGAAAACTCGCGTGTTCGCGCCAAGCCAGCATATGATTTTGCCAAGCTAATTGAAAATCAGCCGGTAAATCGGTGTCGTCAATGCTTGCCGATTCGTCAGCGTATTCGGACATAACTTCCGCGTATTCAGGAGAAAGATAAACCGGTTCAGACGATAAATTCGCCTCCTTAAGGCTGTAAATTTTTCTATCTCTTTCAAGTCCGTTGCGTATATCCTGCTGCAGTAAAGACGAAACATTTTGCTGAACGCGGTTGTTGCCCGCATCTGCAAAAGGAAGATAATCTGCCTTCGGAAACCCGACCAATGCAACCGAAAAAATAAAAGTTAGGGAAAATGCGCCAATTGTTGTGATAAATTTCATCATAATAAATATATTATGACTTATTGCAGCGAAAAAATAAACAATAAACTTCAAATTTTTTTAACAAAATTATGCTGACTGCGCGAATTTTGATAAAGTTAGACAGATGAATCCACAAGATTTAATCCGAAGAAAACGCGACGGCGGAAGATTATCGCCGGTTGAAATAGATGCTTTTATCAATGGCGTAACGAATAAAACTTGGGCGGATTATCAAACGTCCGCGCTTGTGATGGCGATGTTTATCAATGGTTTACGCCAGTCGGAGCAAACCGCTTTGACCGAAGCAATGCTCAACTCTGGCGAGGTTTTAGACTTTTCCGAACTGGACGCTCCCATTGCCGACAAACATTCGACTGGCGGTGTCGGCGATAAAACTTCTTTGCTGATTGCGCCGATTGCGGCGGCGTGCGGCGTTGCCGTGCCGATGATTTCCGGGCGCGGACTCGGACACACCGGCGGAACGCTCGATAAACTTGAATCAATTCCAAATTACAAAGTCAATCTTTCCACCGCAGAATTTAAGAAAATCACCAAAAAATGCGGCTTTGCAATGATGGGGCAAACTGCGGAAATCGCGCCCGCCGACCACAAACTTTACGCTTTGCGCGATGCGACGGCGACGGTTGAATCAATTCCTTTAATTGTTGCTTCAATTATGTCGAAAAAATTGGCGGAAGGCTTAAACGCGCTGGTTTTGGACGTGAAAACCGGAAGCGGCGCGTTTATGC
>MWZA01000057.1 GCA_002050455.1 Acidobacteria bacterium 5-1
GATTTAGACCATGTGTAAGTTGACAGAAAGCCATAGCCGTTCGAGAAACGCTTATCAACCTTTACGGTCAGAGCGTTGTATTCCGCTTCCAATACATTTGCCACAATGTTCGAGCCGATTGAGAAGTTTTCATACGGTCTTCTCAAATAAGGATTCGCCGCCGGGTCTAAACTCTGGAAATTAACGGGTGTCGAACTGAAAGTCGGCTGATTAAAAAACCACTGCACCGGCAGATTCTTAGTTGCCGAGCCTTTGTAGCTGACATCCAAAACCATATTCTTGATGATTTCCCGCTGCACGCCGAAACTCCATTGCTGCGACATCGGCGTTTTATACGGACCGAGTGCCGAAATCGCTATCACCGGCTGATTATTTAAGGCGGCTGGATTTACACCGCTGGGTGTGCCGATAAATATTCCGCTGCCTCCGGGCGGAGTAAAATTGCCGATGGGAAACGGGTCGCTTAATGTCGCGGCTGGGGATTGAAAACTTGCCGCTCTAGGGGAAAAAGCCCCGCTTCGCAACGGCGTGTAATACAGCCAATGATAAAACTGGTTGGTATCGGTGTAGAAAATCCCGTAGCCCGCCCGGATTACCGTATTGTCGCTCTTAAACGGACGATAGGCGATTCCGATGCGCGGCGCAAAATCGTTTTTGTCGGTTTCGACAACCTGCGCGTCGGTGCAGCAGACAACATTCGGATTATTTGCTAATGCGGCAACTTGCGGGTCGCGGACCAAAAGCCGCCCTTCGCCAATGAGGTCAACCATTCTGCCGCCGAGCCGTTCGTCGCTCCACGGTTGATGAAGTTCATAGCGAAGCCCCAGGTTAATTGTCAGCTGCGAATTAACCTTCCAGTCATCCTGCCCATAAACCGCCCACGGCGTATTACGCAAAAGAGCCGGATTCGGCACATTCAACGATTGGCTGCTCACGTTACCGAGTAAGAAATCGGCAATTGAATTAGGGCGTACCGCGCTGCTGCCCAAACTGCTGTTGCCGACGCTAAAGAGTCCGTTGAAAGTAAGCGATCCACCCGAAGCGCCTCGTTCGATATTATTAAACCGGTTGCGATCCGCTTTAAATCCAAATTTAAAACTGTGAACTCCGCGGGTGAACGATAAATTATCGGCAATCTGATAAGTATTTTGCGTCGTTTCGAGAATCGAGCCGGTAAAACCGCCGTAACTCAATGTTCCGCCAGCCGTTAGTATAAGACCCGGAATGGTGTTAAGGCTGGTGTTGCTGACACCGAATTGTGTCGGGTCAATTTCCGAAACGCTTTGACCGTAAACCCCGCGTATGTAACCAAAGCGAAACTCGTTAACCAGGCTTGGAGTAAAAATATGTGTCCAGGAAGAGTTAAAAACCCGTCCCAGCCCTCTGAGGTCAACCGCCTGATAACGCAGAACCGCTTCGGTATCGCGCTGGTTGTTCTGCCAAGTCAATCTTCCGTAGATGGAATCGCGGTCGGAAATTCGATGGTCTATGCGAATCGAGTATTGATTGTTTAGAAAATTACTGCCCGACGGTCCCGCGTAATTCAGGTCGGAGGTCGAACTAAAGTTCGGCAGCGGTTGAACGGCGTTAATAAATGCCTGCGCTCGCGGGTCGAGCCGGTTCGACGGAATTTGGTTATTGGCGAAAGGCTGCCGGATAAACTGCGGATTGAATGCAGATTGCGCTTGACCCGGATTAAACAAAGGATTAGCGACGGTTGTAGCCGGGTCGAAAATCTGTCCGGCGCGAATGCAGTTGCCCGAAGGTGTGCCGTTCGGATTAAGCTGCGGCACGGGATTGCCGCCGACCGTAATACAATTACCCAAATTAGCTGAAAAATTACCGCTGCGCTCGGCTTGCGTCAAAACTCTGGCGAAAGCCGTGCCGCGACCATTACTTCTCAAACCTTCATAGCTGAAGAAAAAGAACGTCCTGTCTTTGATAAGCGTCGGACCGCCTTCGCCAAAATTCGGCACCCAGAGCGGACCGCCGACGGTTCCGCCGAATTGGTTAAAGCGTAATTTGTTTTTCCCTCGTCGCCCTTCACTGTCGAGCGGAGCATTCGGATTGCGCGGTTGAAAAAAGTCGTTTTGCAGAAACTCAAAAAGTGAACCGTGAAAGCGATTGGTGCCGCTTTTCGTCGCCACGTTGACTTGCGTGAAGCCTTCAAACTCAGCCGAATAAGCATTGTTTTGCAGCTGAAATTCTTTCACGGCATCCAAAGAAGGAGTAACCGTCGGCGTGCCGAAAGTCGGGTCGTTGTTCGCCTGTCCGTCAATCTTGAAAGTTACGGATGAAGGACGCGAGCCGCCGATTGACATTGTGCCGCCGCTCTCCAACCGAAAGGCTTCGGCATTACTTGAATTTACGCCTTGTCCGTTCACCGTCGAATCGAGCGAGAGAAAACCATAAACATTTCGGTTGGCTGACGGCAAATCGGTTAATTGCTGGTTGGTAATAACCTGACCGATACTGGCGTTTTCCGTCTGAAGCAGAGGCGATTCGTTCGTCACTTCGACGGTTTCGGTAATCTCTCCGATGTTTAATGTAATGTTGACGCTCTCGCGCGAGCCGACATTAACAACTACGTCGTTGACAACGGTTTTGGAAAAGCCCGACGCGCTCGCCGACACTTCGTAATTTCCCGGAGTCAGAAACGGCACGTTGTAAATCCCTTCGCTGTTGGTAGTGAAAGTTTGGCTCGTTTTGTTCCCCAAATTAGTAATGATAACGGTGGCGTTGGAAACCGCCGCGCCGCTGTTGTCAGTAACAATCCCGACAATTGACCCTCTTTCCGTCTGCCCGGAGGCGGCAAAGGGCAACAGCCAGAAAATTACCAAAACGGAAAGAATTGTTCCAAAATAATTACGCTTCATTTCTCAACCTCCAATGACATTTTTAATTTTTTAACTTTTTACTTTTTCACTTTCTTTTTACTAAAAATACTTTCTAACTTTCAACGCCTTGTAAAAATTGAGAAAAACATTTCTTTTGTGTTCTCCTTTTTTCAACCTTTTATCACCCGATTATCACCCGAAAATCGGGAATAAAGCCGGGTTGATTTTCAATAGCGTTTTTTCTTGACGGCTTCCGAAGTTTTTTCGATTAGCCCGAGACATTTTTCGCCTAAAGTGATGGCGACCGTGACCGACAAAACATCTACGACACATAACTGCGCGATACGCGAAGTCAGGACTTCGCCGCCGAATGCCGATTCGGGCGCGGCGGTTAAAAGCACGATGTCGGCGGCTCTAGTTATCGGCGACGGGCTGAAATTTGTAATGGCAATTGTAATCGCACCGGCTTTGTGCGCTGATGAAAGAGCGTCAACGACATCTTTGGTCGAGCCGGAATGCGAAATGCCGATTGCGACATCGCTTTTGGTCAGCGACACCGCCGCCATCGCCTGTAGATGTGCATCGCCGTAAGCGTCAATAATCAAACCTAATCTGGCTAACTTTAATTTTGCGTCGTGCGCTGTAAATGACGAATAGCCGATGCCGTAAACGTCAATCCGCCGCGCTCCGGCTAAGTATTTTGCCGCGACTTCCACCATTTCCGGGTCGAGAACTCTCATCGTATCTTCAACCGCTTTGAGATTGGTCTGAAAAACTTTTTGGGCTAAATCCTTCGGGTTGTCGCTGAAACTGACGTTTTCGTGAATGTAATGAACCGGCTCGACCAAATCCTGCGCCAGCCGCAATTTGAAATCCTGATAGCCTTTGTAGCCCAACACCCGACAAAACCGAATAATGGTTGATTCGCCCACGCCGATATTCTGCGACGCTTCCGAAATGGACATCTGCATCACCTGTTCGGGATTTAAGAGCGCATATTCGGCTACCGCCCGCTCGGACGGCTTAAAACTATCCATCGCGGTTTTTATCCTGATGAGGCAGCCTGCCTGCATCGGAGCAAGATGTTTTTGTTTTATTTTCACTTTTAAATTCCTCCTTTGTTTTGAGTCGTCTCAATAATGACTCACAAAGAACTTAAATTGAAAATCGGATATTTTTGGTGTATAACTACCAAATTAGATAAGATGGTGGAATATTACTCCAAAACTATATTCTTGTCAAGTTTATTTCCGAAAGAAAAAACTTTATTGTAATTTTCGCGGAAAATTTATTTTTTGAAGACATCAATTCAGAGAAAAAACTATGGAAAAATTAGCGATTTTAGGCGGCGAGCCGGTCAGACGAAAACCGTTTGCCCAGTTCCCGGTTTTTGACGAACGCGAATTATCGGCGCTGAAAGAAGTTCTCGAAAGCGGCGTTTGGGGCGGATATAATCCGAAAGTTGCGGAATTTGAACAAGCGTTCGCCGAATTTCACCAAGCGCGTTTCGGCATCACGGCGGCGAACGGCACGGTAACTTTGGAAACCGCGCTCGCGGCGGCGGGCATCGGCGCAGGATGCGAAGTGATAGTTCCGCCAATCAGTTTTATCGCCACCGCAACGGCAGTCTTGAGAATCGGCGCAACGCCCGTTTTTGCCGATATTGACGAAGCAACGTATAACCTCAATCCCAGTCGAGTTGAAGAGGTTATAACTAAACGAACGCGAGCTATTATTCCGGTTCATTTTGCGGGACAGCCCGCGGATATGGATGCCCTCATGAGTATCGCCGAACGCCATCAATTGATTGTCATAGAAGATTGCGCCCACGCACACGGCGCATCGTGGAAAGGAAAGAGCATTGGCAGCTTCGGGCATTTCGGATCATTCAGTTTTCAGGCATCTAAAAACCTAACGGCGGGCGAGGGTGGGCTTCTGACCAGTAATGACGAAGAATTAGCCGAGATTGCGCGTTCAATCTGCAATCAGGGACGGCGCACCGGCGGAGGCTGGTATGAACACGTCCGTCTGGGAACAAATTATCGTTTAACCGGCTGGCAGGCGGCGATTCTGCTTTCACAGTTTTCGCGCCTTCCCGAACAAATTGAACGAAGAAACGAGAATGCCCGTTTTCTTAACGAACAATTAAGCGGAATGGATTTAATATCAACACCGTATGTAGATGAGCGCGTCACTAGTCACAGTTATTATCTTTATATGATTCGGCTAAATCCAGAACAATTTCCCGGAACCACTAAGGATAATTTCGTCAAGGCGCTGGCGGCTGAAGGCATCCCCTGTTCGGCTGGCTATCCGCATCCACTCTATAAAAACCAGGTATTTAACGACTACAAACACATTCGTAACGATTGTCCTGAAGCGGAACGGATGTGTTCCAATTCGTTTTGGCTTTCGCACGAAATTATGCTTTCGCAGCCTGATAGTCTTAATGATGTCACTTTTGCAATTGAAAAAGTTGTTGGAGGGATCGGCGATCTAGCGAAAGCGATTTAATTTAGCAAGCAGATCTAAAGATAAAAGAGGCAAAGAAAGCATATTCTTTGCCTCTTTTACCTAAATTTATTAGATAAAATTTATTAAAACCCGACTTAACATTATCTCAAAGAATAACGAGTTTGCTGATTGAGTAAAATTATCGCTAAGAAATTAAATCAGGGCTGCTTCGGAGGTAAAGAAAAATGAAAGCAAAAGCCGCAATTTCGGACGGACACGGAGAATTTTATTTTGACTCGATTACGCTTGGCAAACCTGCGCCAAATGAAGTCTTGGTCCAAATAAAAGCGAGCGGCATCTGCCACACCGATTACGATCATATGCGTCATCTGAAACTGTTTGCAGTAATGGGACATGAGGGCGCGGGGGTGGTTTTGCAGACGGGCAAGAATGTCTCTACTGTCAAAATGGGCGACCGCGTTTTGCTCAACTGGGCGATTCCCTGCGGCGAGTGTTTTCAATGCGTCCGCGGCGCGGAAAACATTTGCGAAGATCGTCCCGTCATCCGACCTGAAAACCGGGCGCATCGTGGTAAGCCGGTCAACGCTTCCTTCGGGCTCGGCACGATGGCGACGCACGCGATTGTCCCCGAGCAGGCGGTAGTTAAAATAGATGTTGAAATTCCTTTTCATTCGGCTGCCATTTTGGGCTGCGGGGTAATGACGGGTTTTGGTTCGGTGTAGTAATTATCATAAGCTATTCTTATTTGTATTTTCTCTGAATACTCTATCAAAGTCTTAATTAGCCAATTTATTTTCTTTTTCTAAGGCTTAAATCAAAACTTAATGTTTGTGGGAGTTCGTTTCCGAATTTTGTAATACGAGCTTTCGAGAACAGAAAACATTTTGTTCATATTGTGAAAAATCGTAAATATTAACTTGAAGCTATCTCAAAAATAGAAAACAAACATCCGAGAGAAGCAAATTATAAATTGTAAATTTTACATTTTTAATTGTCAGGCAAATAACATCTGATTTTTCTGCAAGTTAATGAACAATTAAAATGTAAAATTACAATTCTCCGCCTAAAACCCTTGAAACTCGCTTTTTTGAGATAGCTTCTAACAAGGTCAGTGACGGGCAAATTTCATTCTTTTTAACATTTTCTGCTTTCCTTAATTATCAAATTGTTTATTATGCGGCGATAAAGCCGCCGTCTATCATATGAATTCCGCCGGTGCAGAATGTTCATTAGAATTGTAAATGCCGAATTCGGCACTTCTGCTCGCCTTTTACCAAACCCTTTCTAGCTGCCGGCTTTTATTTTTTTATTCTTTGAAGGTCTAAATCCTGGAAATCAAAACTAAAATCAATGTTTGGCGAAATGCCTTTCATTTTTATGCTTTGGGCTTTTCCTTCCTCATTTAAACTAAAAATAACAAAAGCATCAGCATTCATATCCTGATATTCCCATTTGATAGCAAAAGTATTTGCCTTATAAAATTGCATTGCCCCATTTAATTTGGGTGAACGGAGGGATTTAAACCATAACTGATTGCCTTTTAAAAATATTTCAATTTTCCCAAACCATTTATCTTCATAGATTCCTATGAAATCTTCATTCTTTATCGTTGTGTTTTTAGCGGCGGCAACAGTTGCCCAAACTTTTGTTGTTACTGAATCACCTTTGTTTTGTCGAGATTGAAAATCTTTGGAATACTTTTCTATCCAGTCGAAATTATTTAATCCCAAATAGCTGTCAATAATAGTTTGACTTGCGGCACGGAAAACTCCGGCACCGCCATTTTCTGTATTGGTTAAAATTACAATGCCTAGTTTTAAATCAGGAATCATTGTGACGATTGAGAGCATTCCGGGTAATCCGCCGGTATGTGAAACACTTAAATTTCCTTTTACATCGCTTAGAAACCAGCCCAAACCATAGCCGTTAAAATGTTGATTGTATCGCGGGTCGGGATTTGATTCTCTGACGGTATGAATTTTCCACATTTTCCGCTGGCTTTTCTCCGTAAATAGTTGTTTGTCCAAGGCTTGTCCATATTTACCTTTATTCAAATGAACAAGCATCCATTTCGACATATCATCAACATTAGAAAAAATACCACCGGCAGCACCGATAATTTGATCTTTAAATAATGAAATTGTTCTGATCTTTCCTGTTTCCGTTGAATGCGGCGTTGCTACATTACTCCGGTCTTTTATCGCAGCAAATGATGTAAAAGAATTATCCATTTGTAACGGTTTCATAATTCTTGTCTGAACAAATTTTTCCCAAGTCATTCCGCTTACTCTGGCGATCACTTCACCGGCGACAATATAGAGTTGATTGTCATAATCATATTGAGTTCGGAAAGCTGATACAGGTTTAAAATACTGAAAACTGTTTAAAATATCTTTGATGGTAAAGTCTGCTCCGTCAGGAAAACTCATCAAATCACCGATGCCTAAACCAAGTCCGCTGCGGTGAGTTAGTAAATCTTCAATCAAAAAATTTTCCGTGACATATTCGTTATACATTTTAAATTCAGGAATGTGTGTTTTGACTTTATCTTTCCAGGAGAGCTTTCCTTCTTCAACCAAAATTGCTAAAGCAGCGGTTGTAAATGCCTTGCTGTTAGAAGCAATTTGAAAATTGGTGTGTTCATTTACCGGCTGTTTGGAATCTATTGACCTTACTCCATATCCTTTTTCGTGAATTATTTTGCCGTCTTTGACAACGGCAACAGCAACTCCGGCGACATTGAATTCCTTCATCGCTTTTTCAACGAGCGCGTCTATCTCTTTGGTTGATATTTGTGCATAAACGGCATTGTTCACCAATAAGGTAAAAAGCGTTAAAAAGATTAAGATTGATTTTATTTTTTTCATATATTTAAAGTCGTATTATTAAGTGAGCGAAATGCTTTCTCGTTTGACGGAGAGCTTTTCAATTAGATTTTCTTTAACTTCATAGCCGATGCCGGGATTTGTCGGCGCGATAATTGTCCCCAGAGAACTGACAACGACGGGTGGCTCGATAATATCTTCTTCCCAATATCTGGCGGAAGCGGAAACATCACCCGGCAAAGTGAAGCCCGGAAGCGTGGACATAGCGATATTATGCGCTCTACCAATGCCCGATTCAAGCATTCCGCCGCACCAGACGGGAATGTTATATTTGGCGGCAAAAGCCTGAATCGCCCGCGCCTCGGAATGTCCGCCGACGCGCCCTAATTTGATGTTCATAATCCGACACGCTTCGAGTTCGAGAGCGTGCCTGGCATCCATCAAAGACGTGATTGATTCGTCGAGACAGACGGGCGTTTTCAAATGTTTTTGCAGCTTGGCGTGGTCAACCAAATCTCCGGCGGCGAGCGGCTGTTCAATCATCAGCAAATTGCATTCGTCGAGTTTTTTGAAAAGTTCAATGTCACGTTCGAGTTCGTATGCCGAATTAGCGTCAACCGATAATGTAATACCGGGAAAGTGCGAACGTACAAAAGACACGAATTCGATGTCTTGTCCCGGTTTGATTTTGAGTTTGATTCTTTGATAACCGCTTTCCACTTCATGCGCGACTTTATCAAGCAAAATTTCCGGCGATTTTTGCAGTCCAATCGAAACGCCGCAATTGACTTCTTTTTTCGTTCCGCCTAAATACTGCCAAAGCGGAACATTCGCTTTTTTTGCTTCCAAGTCCCAAATGGCGGTTTCTACAGCACCAATCGCCATTCGGTTATCTTGAATTGCCGACAGCGCGTCGCCGACTTCACCGGCACTTGAAACGCACGCCGTCGCCAGCATTGGCGCGATGAACTTGGAGATTATCGCCCACGATGTGTCAACGGTTTCGTGATTGTAAAAAGGATGCTCCATCGCGGTGCATTCGCCGTAGCCGCTCGCACCGTCGCGGTCAAAAACGCGAACGATTATAACGCGCCGCTTCGTGGTCACGCCGAAACTCGTTTCAAACCGAGTTTTGAGCGGCATTTCTAATTCGCGCAATTCAATTTTTTCTAATTGTAGTTTCATCTGGTTATAATCCTTAAGATTCGGGTTAATTAAGCCTATTCGCATTATGTCGATTACCGAATATGCGCGTCTAAAGCGACGCGAGTGCGGCGCGTAATTGCTCGACGGTGATATTACCGCCGCTTAAAACAAGCGCGACCGTTTGTCCCGCTAGACGCTTCCGCAGTTTGAGCGCGGCTGCCAGCGATGCCGCACCCGCGCCTTCCGCTAAAGTGTGCGCTTTTTCAACATAAAGAGTTATCGCCTGACGAATTTCTTCTTCGCCAACCAGCACAAAATCGGCGAGATGTTGCCACAAGATTTGCTGCGTCAACTCGAAGGCGACGCGCGTGGCGAGACCTTCGGCGGCGGTTTCCATTTTGTCTTCGAGCAGTTCGCGTCCGCGCCACGATTTATAAGCCGCCGGCGCGCATTCGGCTTGCACTCCGATAACCTGAATTTGCGGATTGAGCGTTTTAGCAACCAGACAAGCGGCAGACGCGCCGCTCCCGCCGCCGACCGGCACGATAATAGTTGTTACTTCCGGCGCGTCTTCTAAAATCTCCAGCGGAACAGTGGCGACTCCGGCAATCAGAAGAGGCTCGTTAGCCGAATGAATGTAGCGCAAATTTTCACGGTTTGCCAGCGTTGCGCAATGCTGGCGGGCGGCATCGAAATCCGCGCCGCAGAAAATCACTTCCGCGCCAAAATCGCGTATCGCGGCGACTTTCAAAGGATTGGAATTTTCGGGAACGACGATGACGGCGCGTGTGCCGAATAGCTTTGCCGCGTAAGCGACCGACTGACCGTGATTGCCGGTGGACGCGCTGATAACGCCGCGCTCGCGTTCCTCATCGGAAAGCTGCGAAATCAGATTGATGCCGCCGCGCACTTTGAACGCGCCGGTCAGTTGTTGGTTTTCATGTTTGACCAGAACGCGCGTGCCGCATATTTTATCTAACGCGGGATAATTAACGAGCGGCGTTCGCGGTAGATAGCGCGAAACTGTTTGTTTGGCGCGTAAAATATCGGTAAAAGTTGGCGGTTTCATTTTAATTTGCGATTGAAAGTCAGCAGATTGGCAACTGCCCAAAAATCATCAGGGTTCTAATCCCGGCTCGTAGGTCAGGATAAATTCTATAAACTTCGATGTCTCGATCATATCCTTGCCCGTAAATCTGATGCTGTGTGCGTCGGTGCGTTCGACAATTGATAAATAACTTAAGACTTCAGACGGGCGGTAATTTTTGAAGCGCACATCCAATTGAACGGGCGTTTTGAGTTTATACGGCTTGAAATTTTTGATTCGACCGATTGCTCTTTTGACTTTTTCACGAATTAGAGCGTAAGCGGCTTCGGGCATAATGGTCATTGCCGAGTGAAAGCCGTAATTCCATTTCACCGTCGCCCCTTCAACATCGCCCAACAGCGCGGTAACTTCTTTGACCGCCGCGTCGTCGCCCGAAACCATAATCACAGGCACGTTGAAATGTCCCGCAATCGCCGCATTAACGCCGCCTTCCGACATAGAGATATTATTCAGCCGGACGTCAGCCAGCCTCGCGCTCGACATCGTGTGCGCCCGCACGCCCTGCGGATTGGTCGTGCTTGAGTGATAGCCGAGAAAAATCACGCCGTCGAAGCTGGCGTCAATGCCCTGCATCATCATCAGCGGGCGCGGAAAGGCACGGACGAGCAAGATATTCTTCGGCAGTTTCTCAATCAGCAAATTCTGCCCGTTGCCGTGCGAATCGCTGACGACGACCTCTGTCGCCCCGGCTTCAAACGCGGCTTCGATGGCGGCGTTGACCTCTTGCGTCATAAATTCCCGGAAGCGTTGATATTCAAAACCTGTCGGACCCAACTGCTCTGCCGTAACCGCTCCGACGACTCCTTCCATATCTGCGGAAATGTATATTTTCATCTTCTTTTCCTGCGCCTCAACCGTAACGACAACGCCGAACAGCAAAAGTGCCAAACAAATCAAACCGAATCTCATTTTCATCACTCCATTTTGTTTATAATGGTCAAGAACAACCAACAAAAGTTCGCACTCAATGTCACTTTATTTGGTGAAATCTATTACGGCTGTCCGAGATAAATTTTACCGTGCCGTTACCAACCGCGATGAATTTCCCACTTATCTACAATCTTTTCATTTTCCAAAACGTTGAAATGCGTGTGCTGCGCCGCCGCCAAACACGAATGATTGGCTAAGATTCGCACTCTTGTTCCGACTATTAGCTTGTCGAAAGTTTTATTATCTGGGACGTAAAATGAGCCGTGTTCTTGGGAAAGCGATTCAACGCGAAGCCAGAGATCGTTTCCCGCCAAATCAAGCACGCGTCCATATCCGCACGTTGAATCGAACTCAACTGGACCACGGTCTTTGCTCAAAGCAATTGCTCCGGCATCAACAATTATTTTTCTTCGCTCGCGGTCGCGGTGCGTCACCGCCGCCATAACTGTCAAAGCACAATCTTCAAAGCTGCAACTTCCTAAAGTAGCTTGAAAAGCATCAAAGAAAATGTAATTTCCGGGGCGCACTTCTGTAACGCCTTTGAGATGGTCAATGTGATGAATTGTCGGCGTTGAACCAATGCTGACAACCGGAACTTCAATTCCTAAGCCGCGAAGTTTCTCGGCTAATTCAACCATCACGTCGCGTTCTTTTCGAGCGATTTCGGCAATTTCTTCTTTTGAATGAGCGTGATAAGAATGCCCGGCATGCGTCAAAATTCCGGCGAAATTTAAGTTTGAAGCATCAGCAATTTGTTTCGGAATTTCTAACGCTTCTTTTGTGTTCGGCTCGACACCACAACGGTGATAACCGCAATCAACTTTGAGGAAAACGTTGAGTATTACCCCTGCTGCCCGCGCTGGGTCATTTAACGTCGCTGGAATTTCAACATCGTCTGTTATCAAATAAAGTTTTATTCCACTTCTTACTATTTCAATCGCTTCGGCAAACTTTCCTGGCTCAATCGGAACGGCATATGTAAAATTTGAAAAGCCGCGCTTAGAGAAAGCCCACACTTCCGCCAAAGTTGAAGTCGTCACCGCGCCCGTGTGTTTAGCGGTGGCGATACGCGCCACTTCGACGCATTTGTGAGTTTTAATGTGTGGGCGCAAACGAACATTGTTGTTAAGCGCGATTTGGCTGACTCTCTCGGCATTGTGCCGAACGCGCTCGGAATCCAAAATCAAACATGGAGTTTTTAAGGTTTGTAAGTTTAGCATTGAAAATTTTGCTGCTTGCGGGTTTCTAAAACGGCATTGCTGCAAACCGTTCCCTCTTGTTTATTTAATTTTTTGAGCAGGTGTTTCGCGCCTGCCCTGACGCAGAACTAATCCGGTAACTTTTCCCGCAGCGTCTTTGACGAATTTTATTTGCGCGTCAATCGTTTTCAGAAAAAAGTCCGTTTCGGATTCGGCGAACAATTCGTTTTTCGGCTGTCCGGTTGCCTGACTCATTAATTTCCCGTTTTCGTTTGTGATGACGATGATAAAGTTTGGCGCGAGTTGATACTGTCCGACGTAATCTTCGAATATCTTCGGGTCAATCGAAGCGATGACTTTTTCTTTTGAAAGGTAATCTAGCCAACCATATTCCTTGGCAACACTTCGCATAATTTCTGCTGCTAATGCGCCCCCGCTGTCAGAATTTGTCATCACCACCGCGCCTTGTCCGGCATCGGTATAGGCAACCATCAAACATCTGTAACCTTCGTTCGCACCGCCGTGAGCAAAACGGGCGGATTCATTTTTCCCTTGCAGTTCGGGTCCAAGCCCCCAGCCTCCGACTTGCGGCGCGAGCATCTCGTTAACCATTTTCACGGACAGAACTTTATTTGACTTTCCGGCTTTGGACTTTTGAATTTCAATCGCAAAACGCGCCAAATCCGACGGCGTTGTCCAAAGCCCGGCAGCCGCCATTTCGGGGTAAGCGTTCCAATTGCCTTTGACCTTTTCCCCGTCGGGACGATGACCGACGGCTGCCGAATCCCAAAATTCCTTTGGCAGCGGCTGCTGATATGTGCTGCGCGTCATTCCGAGTTTTTTGAAAATTGTTTCCTGCACCAAGGCGGGAAACGGCTTTCCGGTAACGTCCTCCAAAAGTTTCTGCATAATGACATAGCCGCCCCCGGCATATCTCCATTCCTTGTTCGGTGTGCCGTCAACCCGTACCGGTTTTGAATTGGCTGGCGATGTCCCGTCCAAAATTTGAAGAAGCGTCGGCACTTGCTTGTCCGAAGAATATCCTTCAAAGCCGTGAACCGTGATGCTTGCGCTATGACTTAACAATTCACGCAAAGTTATTTTTTGCTCTTTAGTAAAATCGTTTTCCGGGACTTTCCACGAAACAAGTTTTTTATTCACGTCCTCGTCAAGATTCAATTTGTTTTCTTGAACGAGCCGCAGCGCGGCAAATGCGGCAACGGGCTTGCTGATTGACGCGGCTTGGAAAAGCGTTTCGGGAGTTACGAGTCTGTTTCCGCCAGCTTCGAGAACTCCGTAACCACGCGCCCATTCAATCTTTCCGTTGTTAATGACCGCAACGCTAACGCCGGGCGTTTTATAAAATTGCATCCGGTCAGCGAGTTTCATCGCTGCACTCGGTTCGCCTTTAATAATAACCGGCGCGAGCAAGCCGTTTTCGACGCGCCGAATTCTTTCGTCAAGACTATCGTTTCGCGCCTGTGCGGAAACTCGTTTTTGAGCAAACCCGCCCGGCGAAAATATACCGGCGACGCTCAAACTCAAAACGGTCAGAATGAACAGGAAAAAAAATATAGATGTTCTTGTTTTCATATGTTGCTTATGTCCTCTTTATCGCTGCAAATTACAGAATCGTCTTAAAATGCGAACCGTCGAATGATGAACTTAGACAGCGCGTTAAGTTGAATATTTAGTCAATCTCTTCATAGTTGATTCTCCTCTGGAACTCCGTCCACGAGCGGCTCAGAAACTTGAATTGAAACGTAGTAAATTTCCCGCAAAGATGAGCCAGAGAAAACCGAGACACGCCAGCGCGAAAACGGTCGCTTGAAGTTTGCCCCAGATTCGGTATCGCTTGCTTAACCAGGCGTGGACGGCGTTAGCGAAAACTACCAATGTTCCGATTGCTCCGAGAACTCCGATGATTTGAATGAGGCGCAGCCAGTTATTGCCGGAATCGCTGAGCAATTCATAATTTTTTGACGCAGAGGCGCCGAAGATAATAAAAGCGACGACAAAAATCAGGTTCAGCGCGAAAATGATTCGCACGGCTAAAC
>MWZA01000132.1 GCA_002050455.1 Acidobacteria bacterium 5-1
GCTTTGAAGATGGTGGCGTGGCACGGCTCGCCGCACCTGTTTGATAAATTCGACATCTCGAAAATCGGCACGGGTGAAGGTGCGCAAGCCTACGGCGCGGGACTTTATTTTACTGATAAGGAAAGCATTGCCGACCATTACAGACACCATCTCACCGCCGACAGGCGAGACGACATCGCGGAACTATCAGAGGAGGACAATAACGCGCTCCCCTCCAATATACGTTATAAATTACTATCGAATCCCCAAAGTAAAAACAAACTTCTGGAAGAGGCTGTAAATGAAACAAAAAAACGGTTTGATTTATTAGTTTCTGATAAGAGCGTTAGGGATGCGATGTCGCGGGTGCAAATCGCATCTTTTAGACAAACACTCGGCATACTTGATAAATTACAAGAAATACCCGCGCTCACGCGCAAAGAAAATAAAGGCGCGAAATACCGCGTTGACCTTAAACCGGAACAGGATGAGTATCTGCTTTGGGATAAGCCTTTGAGTGAGCAGAGCGAGAAGGTTAAAGACATCCTATCTAAAGCAAATCTGATACCTAAGCCGATTCGTTCAACTCGTGCTGGCAGCGCGGAATACGAAGCGGCTAGAGATGCAGAAACAGGAGAAGACCTTTATAAAAAATATGCCAAAAACGATAACGCAAAGGAAACGTCAGAAGCGTTCAAATCTCTCGGCATCAGAGGCATCAAATACCTCGACGGCTCATCTCGCACGAAAGGCGAAGGCTCATACAATTACGTCTTGTTTGATTCTAGCGATGTTGAAATTCAAGAAATCCTTAAAAGCGTCGCCGCCGAATCGTCAAAACTCCTCCCTGAAGACCGCCAAGACTTAACCGATTACGCCGCGCTGGAAATAATGCTTGATGTGCCTTACCCGGAACTCCTGAATAAACTCTCCGCCATTGCCAACGGCGAGGCGAGCGCCCGTGAGATTCAGGACATTCACGCCGAAGCGTATAAAATGCTTGCGCCGCCGGTCAAAGGGGAAGTTTCGCTAAGGAGCAGAGAAACTGCCGCCATCAGGCGTCAGCACAGCGCAGCGGCTAAAAAATGGATTGGCGAAACGCAAAGACAGGGAACAATTAAGCCGTCTCTCCGCTCTCTTGAACTAATTCGGCGCGGTCAGGCGAAAAACCTAACGGGCGATGTCTTGCTGGCGGCGCTGTATCTGGAAGCCAACCCGCGCATATCGGAAAACGAATTAGCCCGCGCCATCCGCGCTGAAAACAAGGATTTAACGGGCGGCGAGGCTCTGAATATCGCCTCACGCGCCGCCCGCTTTCGGCGGATGGCAACCGCCGAATTGCGCGAAGAACGCGCGGAAGCGCAAGCCGCGCACGGCGAACTCTCAAGGAAAGAAAACGAATTCGCGCACGCGGCGGGGCAGGCGGCGAAAAACTTAAACCGACGGATTGACGCGCTCGAACGCCCACCGCCGGAGTATTTCCGCCGAATTGTCGGATTGTGGAAATCCGCTTTAGTTTCGGCAGTTTCCACATCCGCTATAAATTTCGCGGGAGCGCAAGTAGGACGAAAAGTAAATACGACAACCGACCTTTTGGAGTTGGCTATCAACAAGGGATTGGCAAAACTTGGGCGACCCTCACGGAATCCAAACGCCATCAACGCACGGGCGGCGTGGAGCGATATTTTAGGTTATACGGGGGCGCAAGTCAGTTTGATGAAAATGGTTAAGCGCGACATCAGAGAAATTGCCGCCGCCTCCCGCCTTGCCTACTCGCACGACCCGACCTTAAGCACGCTGGAGAGGTCAGTAGCGCAGAAAGTTCTCAATGAAAATCCGACCGAATGGGAACGGCTCTTTAGAAGTTACAATTCCGATATAAATATGCGGAAAGAAATTCTGGAACAAGCACTGGAGAGTTCCGAAGAAAAAAACCAACTTGTTGCGGGATTACAAAATGTTGCTAATGCAACGGATTTCGCAATTGCGAAAGCATTATCCGCAGGCGAATACCTTTTCGACAAGGCGAATTTTCTAAACAAGCTGCAAGAATTCTGGATGCGCGATATGGAATTTACGCGCTCTCTGCAAAAGCAATTGTCGGGGCGCGGGATAAAACTTGATGACATTATTGAAAATAAAGAATGGGATAAAATCCGACCCGAAGAAATCGCCCGCGCCGTTGACGAAGCGTTAAAAATCACATTCGCCACCCCTGCGCCGAAAGATTCACGGATTGGAAAAATAACAAATTGGATGAATACTACGCCGGTTGTTAAGCACGTTGCGCCTTTTGTCTTTCCGTTTCCCAATTTTACTTACAACGCCATTAATTTTGTCGGCGATTTTGCGCCCGGTTACGGACTTGTCAAACAAGCCCGCAAAAACGCTGAAGCGGGTAATGTTTCATTCTTTACCGGAATGGGCAAGTTGACGAGCCGCGACGCCTCCAGACAAATGATGGGGATGGTGATGTTCCTGTCGGCATTGGGCTTGGTGCGTGCGCTCGGCGACGATGACGACTGGAAAAAAATTCGTATTCCGGGATATACGGATGAAAAAGGCAGACCTGTATATCTGGACGCTGCGAACTGGTTTCCGATGACGCCGTTTATTTTTATGGCGAACAAATTAAACCGGGTAATGAGCGGCAAACCGATGTTCTCGGACAAAGACAAAGCCTTCGCGGAAGTGTTGGAAGGCGTTCTGAACATCTCGCAGCGCAACACAGCCGACAACCCGCTTATCAATACGATGCGAGCCGGTTGGAAGGTGGCAATGGCGGCGGCAGGCGACGACGATAAAAATGAAAAGGCGTGGGTTCTCTTCAAAAAATTCGCGGGCGACACTCTCGGCGGCGGTCTGAGACCATTGAAAGTTGTGCGTGATGTGGCAGCCGTATTTATTGAAAGCGAACAGGAACAGACGGACTTAAATGACTCGCCGTTTCTGGCTGGTTTGACGCGCAACCTGCCGTTTCAAAAAGAATTGACGGGTGCGGAAAGCAAAAAGCGATTAGACGGAACTCCGATAAAAATTAACGCGCCGATTTTAAGAATTTTTGGGCTTAACGTGCAGAACCCGAATTTCAACCGCAGTGTGCCAAGCTACGCTCTGGCTTTGGCAAGAGATTTAGCAAGTGATTTTCAGGCAGAGAAAGACCCGCGCCCAACAGCTTCGCGGAAACGCCAAATTAAAGGCGAGCTATACGGTTTGATTCGGGAAGCAGGGCAGGACAAGGTGGCGCAAGGAAAAGTTCGCGCCGTCATCAAAACGCTTGTCGCTGGCGGCACTTTTACGGAAAAAGAAGTGATGCGAATGGAATCAATGATAGGACTTACGGAGTTGCAGCAGGCAGTAAAATATCTTTCGATGAACGAAAACTCGGCTAAAGGAAATCAAGTAGAAAAGGTTCTTAAACTTGCCACACCTGCGGAGTTAAAGGAATTAGAACCGATTTTGAAGAAGAAATCGGAGAATTTAACGAAGAAATCGGACAATGCAAAGGAAAATGAAAAAGAACAAAACGCCATAAAAAAAGCAACTGTCAATTCCGCGATTCTTGACCTGCAAAAACTCCCCAAAGAACAAAGAAAGAGAGCAATTGAAGAGCGTATCGAGCAGTTGCGTCAAAGAGGACATATCGAAGCTAAAGACGGAATTAAAATTCGCAAGGCGGTTAATATGGAAAAGTCTCAAATTCTTTTGGAAATGGATGACAAAGACGGCGACGAATTTGTTAAGTTATTTGAAACCGGAATGCAATCAATTAAATCCGATAAAGAAAAAGAAAAGTTAATTAGGAGATTGCGAATAAAACATACAAAGGCAACTTCAGAGAAAAATAAAATGAAATACGCCGCTGTTTTGAATCGCTACAAAAATAATCAATAAAGCAATTCGGCATCGTTTGTCGGTGGCGTCCGATTGCATATTTGGAAGAACGTGAGCGTGAAACACCGCCTCGCTAAAGCGCGACAGCTTCCAAAGACAAGCACGGCGCAACCGCCCACTTTACGTCTTTAAGGCTTCCTTGATGAGAGGGAACACTTTTGTTTTCAGTGTTCTGACCATGCCCGATATTTAAGATATTGATTGCCGCGTTATCAAATAAAGCCGTCGGGCAGACGGTTGAAAGCGTAAAGTGGAACAATAGTTCGTGCTTGCTTTCAGAATCTACAATCCATACGCAAAGAGCGTTGGTTGTAGAGTGTCAAGAGATTTGAAATAAAAACCGCCGCCACGTCGGTCATAGACAAGGGCGCGGGTAACTTCCGCTTTTCGCTTCTCTAAATCTATATCGTCCCATCGCAGAGCCAGATATTCCTGCGGGCGCATTCCGGTCTCAAGCGCAAACTCAAAGATAATTCCGTGTTTAGAATTTTGACACTCGGCTAAAAACCGTTTCATTTGCGCCTCGTTCATCGCTTTTTGTTTAAGCGACACGGTGAGGCGTGGCGGGCGAACGTGCGCGACCGGACTTGACGGAATCAATCCTAGATGCACGGCTTCTTTAAAAATGGACGACGCGGCGACGTGCGCCTTCCGAACCCGTTTGCGCATCCAATCCTTTCGCGGTCATTGTTTGATACAAAGTTTGCAGATTGAGAGGTTTTACTTCGCCGAGATGCAACGCGCCGAGCGCGGGGCGCAAATAAAGACGAACGATTTTTTCGTAGCCTTGTAAAGTTCTTTCCGAGACGCGCGGCTCGATAAGATTAAGCCAGAAATCAAAAAACTTGTCTGACGCGGAAGGTGCGACGCCAATCGCTAATTCTTTTTCTTTTTCGGCAATAATTTGAGCGATTATCGAATTTACAGCTTCTTGGGTTTCTTCGCGGTAGATGCGCCAGACGGGATTTTTTAAACCTTTCACCGGATATTTTACATACAAAATTTCATCGCGGCGAATTGTATATTTGAATTTAACAGGAAGTTTTTTTCGCGGCATTTCATCAACCGTTTTTTTCTACTTTTAAATCTACTTTTTTTTGAGTTATTTTGACCGTTTATATACTATTTTAACTCTTTAGATTTTCATTTAATTTTTACAAAACCTTAAAGAATGCCTTATTTATTAAGGTTAAAGATGGAGCCGGTGAACGGACTTGAACCGCCGACCTGATGATTACAAATCAACTGCTCTACCAACTGAGCTACACCGGCATTTATCTATTAACTAAACTCAACCGCAAGCGAAAATACTACAAAATCATTTAGTTTTGTGCAAGTCGGCAGAAAATTTAAAATAGTTTGTTTAACACAATTTTTCAGAAGTTTTACAAAAAAGTTCGGAATACTTTTATTAGTTTTAGACAGCTCTGCGGTAATAGCTTTCGCCCAAAATCTGCAAGCCCGCACAATGCTCCCGGAATTCACACGAGCGACAGAGTTGAACTTTAATAAAAATCGTCAAATAAAAAACGAATTATTCGTTGTTCACTACGCTTTCATCAAAGAGAGATTCTGCAGTTGATTTCCGTCTTTTGTTTTCAAGGATAAAGAATTTGAAATAGTCATACATTGACCAAATTGACGTAATCACTGCTGCCCACAGCGCGCCGCGCCCGATGAGATAACCAAAAACGCGCCAATCATCTGTGTTTAGCGAAAAGCTGAAAAGATGCGAAAAAGCCGTTTGCACTTCGGCGACTTCCCAAAAACGAAACGAAGGAAGAATCCAGCCGAAATTTGAAACCGGCGGATTTCCCGTCGCGCCGGCAATCAAAAGCGCGACAATCGCCACGCATTGCGCCCACATCTTTACTTTTCCGATTTTTTGCGCTTGGATTATAATCCCTTCGGTTGCCGCAATTGAGCGCAAACCCGTAACAATAAATTCCCTGCCCAAAATCACGACAACCGCCCAAGCGGGCGCGAGATGCTTTTCGACCAGCACAATCAGCGCGGCGGAAATAAGCAGTTTATCGGCAATCGGGTCGAGCAGTTTGCCGAGATTGGAAACCTGATTACGGCGGCGGGCAAGATGTCCGTCCAGAATGTCGGTCAGCGATGCAGCGAGAAAAATCGCAATTGCCAGCGCGTAACTGCTGATGCCAAACCAATTTTCCGCCAAAGGTGTCAGCAGAACAACCACCAAAAGCGGAACGATGATGATTCTTGCCAGCGTTAAATAATTCGGTAAATTCACAAGCGTTTTATTATTGCCCTCTCGTTGTTAAGAAGTGTAAGTTTCAATGCGATGCGTGTCAAGAAAACTGAAAATTTGCGGTAACTTAAGATTTAAGACGATTTTGCAAAAAAGCGCGACTTTTGAATTTTTTTTTAACCGCGCACTTGTTTTATTTTTCACCGGCAACCCATTTTTCGCCTTCGGCATAAATTTCTTTTTTCCAAATCGGCACGGTGCGTTTTAATTCTCGAATCAGCCATTCACACGCTTGAAAGGCAGCTTGCCGGTGCGTTGCGCTAACGGAAATAACAACGCTTGTTTCGCCGATTTCCAATTTTCCCAAACGGTGAACGATGCCGACGTGCGCGATTTCAAACTGCTCGTGCGCTTTGGCGGCTAATTTTTCCATTTCGCTCAACGCCATCGGCTGATATGCTTCGTAAATTAAATAAAGTGTCTGTTTTCCGCGCGTCCATTCACGCACATAGCCGTTAAGCGTAACGGTTGCGCCGCATTCCGGCAAACGGGCGCGCCGCGCAACTTCGCCTGCGTCAATCGGTTCGGTTGTTAATTCAAAAAAATCTTTAGAACGGGCTGACATCTGCAAATTCTCTGTCTAATTGATTATTTTTCATTTTAAAATATGTGTGATTGCCGTGAATTTAACTAAACTGTTACGGCTTCACGATATTCGCCCCAGACTTTTCGCAAACGATTACTGATTTCGCCGACGGTTACATAATTTTCGACGCAATCAAGAATTTTCGGCAGCAAATTTTCGTCCGTTTTGGCGGCTTCTTCTAATTTGTTCAGCGAATTTTCGGCTTTCTCCGTGTCGCGTTTTTCGCGCAGGGCTTTTAATCTTTCGATCTGTCCGCGCTCAATCGCTTCGTCAACTTTCAAAATTGGGATGCGCGTATCTTCTTCGATTTGAAAACGATTAACGCCGACGACAATTTCCGTTTTCTGCTCGACGGCTTTTTGATACGCATAAGCGGCTTCCTGAATTTCGCGCTGCGGATAGCCGTCTTCAATTGCTTTGAGCATTCCGCCCATCGCGTCAATTTTTTTGATGTATCCGACGGCTTTTTCTTCAATTTTATTGGTTAATTCCTCAACCGCATAACTTCCTGCAAAAGGGTCAACCGTGTCGGCAACGCCCGATTCATAAGCAATAACTTGCTGCGTTCGCAGAGCGATTCGCGCCGCTTGTTCAGTTGGAAGCGACAAGGCTTCGTCCATCGAATTGGTGTGCAAACTTTGCGTTCCGCCGAGAACCGCCGCCAATGCCTGAATTGTTGTCCGCACAACATTTACTTCCGGCTGTTGCGCGGTCAAAGTTGAACCGGCAGTTTGCGTGTGAAAACGGAGCATCAAAGATTTAGCGTTTTTTGCACCGAATCTTTCCTTCATAATTCGCGCCCAAAGTCGGCGAGCCGCGCGAAACTTGGCTATTTCTTCCAAAAGATTGTTATGAGAATTGAAAAAGAACGAAAGACGCGGCGCAAAATCGTCAACTTCCAAACCTGCGATAATTGCGGCATCAACGTAAGCAATTGCATCTGCCAAAGTAAAAGCAACTTCTTGAACTGCGGTTGAACCGGCTTCGCGGATGTGATAACCGGAAATCGAAATTGTGTTCCAATTCGGTACTTCCGACGCGCAAAAAGCAAACGTATCGGTTATCAAACGAAGCGAAGATTTTGGCGGATAAATATAAGTTCCGCGGGCAATGTATTCTTTCAAAATATCATTTTGAATCGTGCCGCTGACTTTATCAAATGAAACATTTTGCTTTCGCGCAACCGCTAAATAAAGACACAAAAGCGTTGAAGCCGTCGCGTTTATCGTCATCGAAGTTGAAACTTTGTCGAGCGGAATGCCGCCGAAAAGCGTCAGCATATCTTCGAGAGAATCAATTGCCACGCCGACTTTGCCGACTTCGCCCGCCGCCAGCACATCATCCGAATCCAAACCGATCTGCGTCGGCAAATCAAACGCGACGCTCAAACCTGTCGTGCCGTGTTCAAGCAGATATTTGTAACGCGCATTCGATTCTTCGGCTGTCGCAAAACCGGCGTATTGGCGCATTGTCCAAAATCGTCCGCGATACATGTTTCTTCGCACGCCGCGCGTGTAGGGAAACGCGCCCGCGTCGCCGATGTCGTTTTCGTAATCAATATTTGTGTTTGCCGGAGTAAATTCTGTCGGCAGTTCGATTCCCGAAGAAGTTTGAAATGTTTTGCATCTTTCCATCTTTTTTAGTTTCAAGTTTCAAGTTTCAAGTTATAATTAAACTTAACCCAAAACGTATATTTTTGAAAATTTAAAACTTGAAACTTGGCACTTGAAACTTTGTGATGCGTCGCGTAGCATTGTCAGAAGAGAAAAATGGAACTCAACGAAGACGCAAAAAAAGCCGTCCGCAATCTCGGCGACGCAATCAATGCGGCGGTTGAAAAATCACTGCGCGTGAGCGAAGCGATTGAAACCTTGCGCGAGATTGGCTATGAGCCGAATCTAACGCTCAAACTGGAAATCGGGTTGCAGGAAATAGGCGGTGAGTTTGAAGATTTTCCCGAAGAAATCGAACTCGAATTGACCGACGAAGACTTACGCGCATTGCGCCGAATGAAAATCCGCCTTGAATAATTGTAAATGGTAAGTGGTAAATATAAAGACACAGCCATTTACCATTTACCATTTACCATTACCATTGAACTACTTTAATTATTTTACCGAAATCGAAGAAACATTTATCCGTCGGCGCGGGCGCAATTTGCTGTTAAGTCCGCTTGATTGGGCTTTGATTGAAACTTGGCAGGAACGCGGCATTCCGCTTCGCGTCATTTTGCGCGGCATCGAACAGGTTTTCGACGGCGTTGACAAACAACCCGCGCGAAAACGAAGCGTAAAAAGTCTTTTTTACTGCCGCGAGGAAATCGAAGCGCAATATGCCGAATGGCTTGAATCGCAAGTCGGGAAAAACGGTAATACTCAAATTCCAAATTCCAAATTCCAGATTCCAGATTCTAAAACTCAAGATTCAAGTTTATTCGCCGACGAAGCGATTGTCGGGCATTTGGAAAAAGTTTCCGCCGAACTCGAATCGGCAAAAGTAAAAGCCGAGGGCAATTTGCACGAAACTTTGAAAAGAGTTTTGCATCGTTTGGCGGAACTCAAACGAAATGTTCACGATGCCAAAACTCTTGAAGAATCTCTGGAAAAACTCGACGCTTTAATTGACGACAGCCTTTTGCAAACTTGTTCGACGGAAAATTTGAAAAACGAAATCGTAAAAGAACTTGCCTCGTATAAAAACAAAATGGATGCGGAAGTCTACCGGCGCACGTTTGATTTAATGATTCTCAAACGCCTTCGTGAACAAACGAAAATCCCGCGTCTGAGTTTGTTTTATTTATAATTTGTGGTATGAAATAGCCATCCCAAAATTCAAGAAAGAAAAAAACTATGAATAAACTTAAAATCAAAAAACTCGGTGTTCTTTCAGTTGCGAAAATCTATGCGGTAATTATGTTGGTGGTGAGTTTGATTTTCAGCATTCCATACGGTCTTTTTGTCATCGGTATTTCATTAATGGGAGCAAGCGCGGGCGGTAGTAGCGGGCTTGCTATCGGCAGCGGCGGCGCGATTGTCGGAGTATTGATGATGGTCGGAATACCGATTATGTATGGCGCAATCGGTTTTGTCGCCGGAGCAATCGGCGCATTGCTTTACAACCTTTTTGCCGGAGTGGTCGGCGGCATCGAAATCGAGGTTGAAAACGTCTATTGAGCAAACGGTATAAAATCGGTGAAATTCTTGAAGTTTCCATCGAAAAAATTGTTCCCAACGGCTTTGGCTTGGCTTTCACGGAAAATCTAACCGTCTTTGTCGCGCTTGCCGCCAAAGGCGACACGCTTCGCGCCCGGATTCATCAATTAAAAGGAAAAACTGCTTTTGCCGAGATTGTTGAAATTATCAAACCGTCGGCACAAAGAGTTGAACCAAAGTGTGTTTATTTCGGGCGTTGCGGCGGCTGCGATTTTCAACAGATGGATTATGAAACGTCGCTGGCAGCAAAAGTCGCTATTATTCGAGATTGTTTGTCGCGCATCGGAAAAATAAATTATGAAAAGGAAATTCAGATGATTGCCAGCCCGAAACCTTACGAATATCGCGCCCGCGCCGCTTGGCACATTGACACGCGGCGAAAAAAAATCGGTTATTTTCAGAGAAATTCGCATCAAGTTATTGATGTCGAAACTTGCCCGATTCTCACGCCCGAATTGCAAAAAACTTTAACAGATTTGCGGCGGGAAATTGCTTGGGAAAGTTTTTGGGGCGAAATTATTGAAATCGAAGCGGCAAACAGCGGCGAAAATGTTTCAATCTACTCAAATGAAATGATTGAACCGACCAAAGAAATCAGTTTTCAAGCCGGCGGCAACCGCTATTTTTACTACGCCAACAGTTTTTTTCAAGGCAATCCGTTTCTCATCGAATCGTTAATCGAAACTGCCGTAAAAGATGCGAAAGGCGAAACTGCGCTTGATTTATATTGCGGGGTCGGGCTTTTTACGTTGCCGCTTGCGGAAAAATTTACAAAAGTCATCGGCGTTGAAGGAAACGAAAAAGCGGTTGAGCTTGCGCGAAAAAATATCGAAGATGCAAGAATCGGACACGCTGACATTTTCGCGGAAAATGTCAGCGATTGGCTCACAGAAAACGCGAATAATTTACAGGAAATTGACCTTGTTTTGCTTGACCCGCCGCGTGTCGGCGCGGAAAATGCAGCGATTGAAAATTTGCTGAAAATAAAACCGAAGCAAATTTCTTATGTTTCCTGCGAACCTGCAACTTTAGCTCGTGATTTGCGAATTTTGTCGGAAAGTTATGCAATTGAATCAATTACCGCACTTGATTTATTTCCGCAAACGCATCACGTCGAAACGGTCGTCAGATTGCAGCTCATCTAAATTGTAATTTATAAAAGTGAATGCAGATGTTATTGTAAATTTTTAGATAGGTTGTGCATTAAAGTTTTTATGAGATTGCAAATGATTGCCCGATTATTTTTGTGTGCTGTCCTGCTGATGCAGCCAACCTTTGTTTTTGCCTTTGAAACTGACCAATACAACCTGCCGCCAAAGCCGCTCGCCGACATCGGCGATGAAGTATCGCAATATACAGAACTGAATTTGAGAAAGGCGGTCAACAGAATCAACGCCGAAATTGCTGCCGGAGAATCTTGTCTTGGAAACAATGCCGGAAGAATCGGAAAGGTAAAATGCGATTCGTCGGACAAAGAACGCGCAAAACTTGAATTTCTGCGCTCGGAAAAAACCGTTGCGCGTGAACTCTACAATTTGCTTGGGACAGGTTTTCCGCCTTTTACAAGTTCCGGCGGTTGGATGGAATCACATAAATTTGTCAGGCAGCCGGCACGCTACAAAACCGGTTTTCGGAAGTCTATCTTTTTTATTTTTCCGACCGATTATATAGGAATCAGTTCGACAGTCAATCTTTATGGAGCACAGTTTGGAACGGACAAAATCGCGCATATTTTTCAGCAGGGATATTCTTATTACAAAATTTATAACCGCGCATCGGCGGACGGATTAACACCCGAACAAGCTGCAGATAAAGCAGTTAAATGGGGAAAATTAACTGAACGAACCTTTTACGGAACTTTGATTTCGGGAGTTTATTCAAACGCCGATTTGTGCGCCAATTATGCCGGAATGAGGTTTTATCAAGGATTGACGCAGCACATTAGAATCGGAAACAGCACAAAACCTGCCGTTTTGCTTCTGAAAAACGGAATTTGGACATTTAACGAAAATGCTGATTTGCGGGAAATTCTTATCAAACCGTTTATCTCCGACCATTTTAACGAAGCACTTAATCCGTCTGTTTTCGTCAAAGGCTTACGTTCTTTTGTGCGCCGAAGTGTCAGAAAACAAAGCTGCAAACAATGGCTAAATCAATATCCAAATCTTTCTCAGGCGGAATTGAACGAAACTTCACAGGCGTTGACGCTTTGGTTTGGAGAAGATTACGGATTTACCGACAGCGAAAATTTCATAACCATCGCAAACACTTGTTTCGGCGACGAAGTTCCGGTTGCCGACCAATCTGATTAGATTCCGGCAAATTCACACAATCTTTTTTCGAAATCAATTATTCTTTGCATTTACTTTTACAAATTACATAATCAAAACTTTTTACAACTTTCGGACGTTTATAACATCAGAGATATACATTTGAATTATCCGAAAAATCTAACTAAACTCGTAAATTATGCCAAGAAAAGATTCAACCGCCGCGATTGCCGAACGATACAGCGTTCGCTGTCGCTATTGCGGACAAAAAAATTCCGTTAAAGAAGATTATAAAAACGGCGAAGCAAAATGCGGGCGTTGCCGCTTGCCGCTTTCAAACGCGCCGCACAAAAAGTTTGCCGATTTGAGCAAACACGAATATGTTCATCCGGCGGACAGCAAAGCACTTGCCGCGCTGCGGGCGATTCCGGGAATTGATACGGCTTTGAAAAAATTGTTAAAAGTTACGGGCGAATCTGCGATTCGCGTAATGTTTATGGCAAGCGCGGTCAAGGTTACGCCAAACCAATGTCCCGACCTGCACGCCAAGTTGCAAATCGCCTGCACGACTTTGGGCGTTGATATGCCGGACTTTTTTATACAGCAAAATCCGATTGTCAACGCTTTTACGGGCGGAGTTGAAAAGCCGATTATCGTCATGCATTCAGGACTGCTTGAACGCTTGACGGATGAAGAAGTTCTCGCAGTGGTCGCGCACGAAGTCGGACATATTCACGCCGAGCATGTGCTTTATCTGACGGCGGCGCGATTGATTGAGGCATTGGCAAATGTTTCTTTAGCCAGAATCATTCCGGGCGCGGAAATTATAAAGTTTTTGATTTCGGCAGGCATTAGCAGTGCGCTTCTGGCGTGGGCGCGACGCGCCGAACTCTCCTGCGACAGAGCCGCGTTGCTTGTTACGCAAGACCCGCACGTCATCGGCAAAACGATGATGAAACTGGCGGGCGGAACTTTTTCTTCAAAAATTGACTACGATTTATTTTTGGAACAAGCCCGCGACTTCGAGAAAAATTATGACGAAAACAAACTCGATAAATTCTGGGCGGACATTCTCAACGCCGGACGTTCGCACCCGTTCCCGATTTGGCGCGTGTCGGAAATCTTGAAATGGGTTGAAAGCGGGCAGTATGCGGATTTGATGAAGAAGTAAAGTTTTCGAGATGATTATGACAAAAGGGTGAAAAAGCATTTGGAAGAACATTTAAACAATCCCGACCTTTTTTACGATCCAAAGAATCCCAAGTCGGAGTGCACGCTGCAGGTTTCCGGGATTGGTCTTGACCCGGATGCTTTTTTAGCTGAATCGAATCTTTCTCAGGAAAAAGAAATGATTAAAGGTATCATCGGACTGCCGGATGAAATCAGAGAAAAAATCCAAAGAAAAGAGTTGCCCGATGAAGCCAGAGAAAGAATCGAAAGCGGAGAATTATCAAAAGAAGAGTTTTTTAAAGTTTTTGAAATATTTGAAACTCCCTTTCTTTTGATACGCATAAGTAAAGCGACAGAATTTGATTTACAGGTCGAAGAAGCAATTTTGTTTTTAAGAGCTTATTTGGAAGATTTAACAAAGTTATGTAAATACCCGAATGTTGAGAATGTTTTGATGAGATTTTCGACAGAAGATTACGATGACTCCAAACATAAGAATTTCCCTGATGAATTCAATGATTTATGTTTTAAAATTGGAATACAGGGGATTTTGTGTTAGTAATTTTAACAACAACTCCAAATAATGAAGAAGCCGAAAATCTGGCACGAAAGATTGTTGAAGCAAGGCTTGCCGCCTGTGTGCAGGTTTTGCCCAAAATGAAATCATTTTATTTTTGGGAAAACGCCGTCCGAAAAGAATCCGAGCATTTGCTTTTAATCAAAACTCTGCCCGCAAAATTTTCCGAATTAGAGAAATTTATCCAAGCCAATCACAGTTACGACACGCCTGAAATCGTCGCTTTGCCATCAAGCGAAGTTGCGGAAAGTTATCTGGGTTGGATAACTGATTATCTCAAAAAATAAGATAGAAAATCTCTCTCAATCCGCTTCTTTTTAACCAATAAATACCGATAGTTAAGAAACGCCGTCAGTAAAATAATTTGTGTTACATATTGGAAAAAATGTAATATAACCTGAGTTCGAGATAAGAAAGAATTAGAGAAAACTCACAATCACAAGATAGAATTGAGTTTAGCAAACCAAACTAATCTTAGAAGGAGTTTTCTCTATGGATATTCTAACCGTTTTTTGTGAAAT
>MWZA01000124.1 GCA_002050455.1 Acidobacteria bacterium 5-1
AGGTGAATCTGATTTACATTGACCCGCCGTTTGATACGGGCGCGAATTTTAGTTTCCAAGTCGAAGTCGAAGGCGAGCAATTTACCAAAGAGCCGAGCATCATCGAACAAAAGGCTTACCGCGACACTTGGGGCAAAGGTCTTGATTCGTATCTGCAATGGTTTTACGAAACGGCGATTCTGCTTCGTGAACTGCTTGCCGAAGATGGAAGCATTTATGTTCATCTCGATTGGCACGTCGGGCATTATGCGAAGGCGGTTTTGGATGAAGTTTTTGGAAGCGATAACTTTTTGAACGAAATTATTTGGAGACGTGCATACAGCCATAACGACGGTAATAGATTTGGAGTAATTACAGATACGATTTATTGGTATAGGAAAACTTCTAATTGGACATACAATAAAATTTTCCTTCCAAGAACTGATGACGAAACTATCATTGAATATCCATTAGTTGATGAAAAAACTGGGAAAAGATATAAATCAGTTTCAATGAATGCCGCAGGTCAAGGCGACGCAAAAGTTTTTGGCAACAAAGGTTCATTGAAACCACCTGTCGGCAGGCATTGGATTTGGACTCAAGAAAGAATTGACCAAGCATTAAAGGAAGACTTAATTTTTTTTAGTTCAAACGATACGCCTCGTTATAAGCAATTTGCCGATAACATTGAAGGCAAGCAAGTTCAAAATTTGTGGACAGATTTTATGGCAGTCTCGTCTCGCTCAAATGAGCTTTTAAGTTATCCAACACAAAAACCAGTAGCATTACTTGAAAGAATTATAAAAACCTCATCAAACGAAAACGATTTAATTTTAGATTGTTTCTGCGGTTCGGGAACGACCGCCGCCGTTGCCGAAAAACTCGGACGGCGTTGGATAACCTGCGATTTGGGACGGTTTGCGATTCACACGGCGCGAAAACGGCTGTTGTCAATTCCGAACGTCAAACCGTTTGTCGTGCAGAATCTCGGCAAATACGAGCGGCAGGCGTGGCAGAAAGACGAGTTCGGCGCAAACTCGGCGCAGAGAATTGATGCGTATAATAAATTTATTCTCGAACTTTACAACGCCGAAAAGCTGAACGGTTTCGCGTGGCTTCACGGCGTAAAAAACGGGCGCGTCGTTCACGTCGGCGCGGTTGATTCGCCCGTCACGCTGGGCGATGTCAAAGCGATTATTCTCGAATGGAAAAAGAATCTGGCAGTCGCGCAAAGCACGGGAATTGATATTCTCGGTTGGGAATTTGCGCTCGACATCAACGAAACGGCGAAACAACAGGCGGCGGACGCGGGCGTTGATGCGCGTTTCGTCTTGATTCCGCGTGAAGTATTGGAAAAGAAAGCCGTCGAACAAGGCGACATTCAATTTTTTGAACTCGCCGCGCTTTTTACCGAAACGCGCATTAAAAACCGCGAATTGCAGATTGAACTGACAAACTTTATCGCGCCGCTCGATTACGTTCCGCAAGACATTCGGGAAAAGATAAAAGATTGGAAATCGTGGATTGATTACTGGGCGGTTGATTTCGATTTCAAAGGCGACACCTTTCATAATCAATGGCAATCGTATCGAACGCGCAAAGAACGCAAAATCGAAGTCGCCTGCAAACACACATATCCGGCGGCGGGCGTTTATAATGTGCAGATAAAAGTAATTGACATTTTGGGAAATGACACGACAAAGACTTTTCAGATTGAGATTGAATGAAATAATTTTGAACGCCGTCCGTAGAACAGGCTGTCAGCCTGTTCCTTGCGTTTATCTATTCTGCGAAACGGAAACAGGCTGACAGCCTGTTCTACATTTATGGAATATAAGCAATTTTACCGGCGCAAGCTGCCGCATCTGCATTCGCCGGGTGCGACGTTGTTCGTGACGTTTCGGCTTGCCGGTTCGATTCCAAAAAGCGTCGTCGAGCAATGGAGACAGGAAAAACTCTGGTTGGAGAAAGAACGCGGAAGGCTCGCCAAAAACGACCGGATAAACCAAAATCAGAAAGAATCGTTTTTAGATTTTCATCGCCGCTGGTTTGCGAAATTTGAAGACGTATTACACAAAGAAGAATCGGAGATTGTTTGGTTGAAAGATAAAAATGTCGCAGATTTGGTTTCGGAAAGTATGAAATATCGTGACGGAAAAGTTTATAAATTGATCTGTTTTTGTATTATGTCAAACCACGTTCACGTCGTCTTTACGCCTTTGTTAAATGAACAATCGCTGACCGAAGTTAAATATTCAAATCCGCTTAGATACGAAAGCTCCGAACCGACCTTGGGCGCGATTATGCAGTCTTTGAAGGGCTACACTGCGCACGAAGCCAACAAAATACTGAACCGCGCCGGACAATTTTGGGAAGTCGAAAGCTACGACCACGAGGTCAGAAACGGCGAAGAATTAGACCGCATCGTCAAATATGTTCTAAACAATCCGGTCAAAGCCGGACTCGTCAAAAATTGGCGCGACTGGCAATGGAACTGGCTGGCGGAAAAGTAAAACAGGCTGTTAGCCTGTCCAGACAAAAACAGGCTGTTAGCCTGTTTTACTAAAAATATTATGTCCCGAACGAAAAACGCATCTTCTACACAAACGCCGCTGCTCGATGTCGGGCGCGAAGGACGCACCGGAATTTGTGTTCCGGCAATAGATAAAGAAGTCAGAGAATGGCGCGAACTTGGGATGCCGAATATCACGAAAACAACCAAACGCCTTTTGCAGTTTTGGTTTAAGAACGAACACCGCACAGCAAACGGACAGGTTTTCAAGTATTACGACGCGCAACGCGAAGCCATCGAAACTTTGATTTATCTTTTTGAAGTGAAGAAAATTCGACGGCGCAAAGATTTACTTTACACTTACGCTCAAAGTCACCTTTTGCAATTTCCCGCCAACGATGAATTTGCCCGTTATGCCGTGAAGATGGCAACCGGAAGCGGAAAAACAAAAGTGATGGCTTTGGCGATGGCTTGGCAATACTTCAACGCCGCTTTTGGCGAAGGCGAAGAATACGCCAACACTTTTTTACTTATCGCGCCGAATATCATTGTTTTGGAACGTCTTAAACTTGATTTTGAAAACGGGCGCGTTTTTCAAACAGACCCGATTATTCCGCCTGATTTTAGAATCAATTGGGATTTTGACGTTTACGTTCGCGGCGATACCGAAAGAACGCAGAGCGAAGGCAGTTTATATTTAACCAACATTCAGCAGCTTTACGAGCGCGAAGAAGAAACAACTGCAAGCAATCCGGTTGAAGATTTGCTTGGCAGCGTTCCGCCGTCAAATCTGCAGCCGATGGAAAAGTTTCTCGAACGAATTGTCAGACGCGGCAATTGTCTGGTGATAAATGATGAAGCGCATCACACCAACGACGACGCGCTTGTTTGGAATGAAACGATTTCTAATCTGCACGAAAATCTCGGGACGCGTGGTTTATCGGCGGAATTGGATTTTTCAGCAACGCCGCGCCAACCGGACGGAACGCTTTTTTCTTGGACAATTTACGATTATCCGCTCAAACAAGCGATTATTGACAACATCGTTAAGCGTCCGCTCAAAGGCATTCCGCACGGCATTACCGAAATTAACAGCGACAAAGCATCCGTGCGTTTTGAAGCGTATTTAGTGGCGGCGATTGAACGCTGGCTCGAATATGTCGAGCAGTTAAAAGATTTGAAAAAGAAACCGCTTTTGTTTTTAATGCTCGGCAACACAACCGAAGCTGACGACGTGGCGATTTGGATGCGAACAAAATATCCGAACTATTTTGAAGGCGATAAATTGCTTATCATTCACACAAAAACAAACGGTGAAATTACGCAGAAGGATTTGGAAATAGCGCGGGTTGCGGCGCGTGAAGTTGATAATGACAGCAGTCCGATAAACTGCATCGTTTCGGTCTTAATGCTGCGTGAAGGTTGGGACGTGAATAATGTAACCGTCGTTGCAGGTTTGCGGGCATACAGTTCGCGGGCAAATATCCTGCCGGAACAGGCAATCGGGCGCGGGCTTCGTAAAATGTTTCGCGGGTTTGGCGATTATAAAGAAAATGTTGATATTATCGGCAACTCGAATTTTATGCAGATTGTCGAAGATTTGGAAAAGCAGGAAGGAATTACGCTTGATTCATTCGACTACGGCAAAAAGAAATCGCGCCTTAAAATTCAAACGATTGAAGTTGTCGAAGAAAGGATTAAAGATTTTGATATTGCCATTCCCGTTTTAAGTCCGCGCATCGAAAGAATAAAAGAGATTCGCCAAATTATTGAAAATTTGGACATCGGGAAAATACAGTTAAAAATTCCGCTTTCACTCGATACGAACTCCAAAGTAATTGATTCTTTTACATATGAAGGACGCGATGTTATTTCCAACGAAGTAATTATCGAGCGCGAATATAAAATTCCGCAGGCGCAGACTTCCGGCGAAATAATCGCTTATTATTCAAAAGTTCTTTCGGACAGCTTGAAGCTGCCCGCGCATTTTTCGACGCTTGCGCCGAAAATTGAACAACTCCTTCGTGAAAAGATATTCGGGAAAGAAATCATTCTCGATTCGCCGTCGGTTCTTCGCGCTTTGAACGAATCAAGAGTTTTGCTTTTAACCGAAAAAGTTTTTCTTAAATTGCTGCGTCCGCAAATTGTTGAAGACAAAACGCCGAATCTGTATGAAGAAAGCAGTCTTATTTCGTCAACTCCGGCTTTTCCGTATTCGGGCAAAGTTTGTGAAGCAAAAATGAATCCGCAAAATTTTACAGATTTAATAAGCGGATTGACGGCTGGCGGCGTTTTGTTTG
Organism: Acidobacteria bacterium 5-1; assembly: GCA_002050455.1. Lineage (GTDB taxonomy): Bacteria > Acidobacteriota > Blastocatellia > Pyrinomonadales > Pyrinomonadaceae. Next base: position 4,792 of record MWZA01000124.1, read on the forward strand.
TCGAGGTTTGATTAAAACAAAACTCTGCCGATTTGCTCCGAAACGCCGTTATCCTAACGGCTTTTTCATTACCGGCAAGATGCCTGAGAAAATAAAAATTACTTTACGTTAATCCCCAAATTTTTCATCCTTCCGTGCAAATGGCTGCGGTCAACTCCCATCAATTCGGCGGCGTGCGTGATGTTATAAAATTGAAAATATTTGTGATTCAAATCTTTTTTGCCACAACCACAATCGAAACGCCAAATGGAAAATTGGCGCGTTTAAGCCAGAATCTTTCCGCGCCGAAAAGTTTGCCAAAAATGCTGTTCAAGGCGGAAACATTAACATTATTTTCTGATTCGGGTTTGATGCCCGCCAGTTTCATCAAAGTTCTGCCGCCCAGAATCGGCGCGAAAAACGTAATATTGGCATAAGTTGCGCGTTCAATTTCAAAACCCGCTTTCTGCAATCTTTCGACAATCTGTTTTTTCGTGTAGCGGATACGATGATTTGAAACGTCGTCCTGTACACCCCACAGCCACATAAACGCGGGAACGAAAATTAGCGTTTTACCGTCTTTCCGCAAAACGCGATTCATTTCTTTGAGTCCGGCTACATCGTCGTCCAAATGTTCAACGACATCAAGCGCGGTAACAAGGTCAAAACTTTCATCTGCAAACGGCAAACTTTCCGCCAAACCTTTGTGCGCTTTTAAGCCTTTCGTCTTACAAAATTCAAGCGCGTCGTCGGATACGTCAACGCCTTGCGCTTCGCCAAAATTGGCGAGCATTTCAAGATTCGCGCCTGTTCCGCAGCCGACATCCAAGATTTTTGGACTTTGGGCTTTGGACTTTGAACTCTGGACTATATCTTCGAGAAAACTCTCCAAAATCAAACGCCGCCCGACAAACCACCAATGCGAATCTTCGACGCGATTCATAATTGCATAAGTATGTTGTTCCATCTCCTGTGGAAGTGTTGTGTTCATAAGTTAAATTTTATCGCAAAAGACGCGGTGATGTTAAAAGTTTTGACTACTTGATAGATTTCACGCGGGTCATCTGTAGTTCAAGAATTATCTATATCTATCTTATTTTCAAGCGTATCCTGCAAACTTGGCGGCAAATTTGAAAATAAATTGTAGCCGGTTCGTTGTTCGATTTGACGCACGGTTGTGCGGTAAAGCTGCCAATCGGCACGCAGAATTCCTTTGACATTTGGCATATCAACCGCGATTACGCGCGTGTCCGCGTTGATTGCAGAAATCGGTGCGCCGCTTGGAACAGCCACCGCAATTTTCCAATCGTTTGTCGGCACAGAGACTTTTTTCTTTAACTTTCCTCTTTCGCCGTAAACGCCCGCGAAAATATAAACATCGCTGCCGCGCGTTACCAGAGTCCGCAAATATGCTTCAAGTTTCTGCCATGGTCCGCGATTTAAATCGCCAAACTGCGGTGTAATATTCGTCATCAAAAACGTCGCCGACATTCCCTCGATTGAACCGCTTCGGTCGGCACTCGGACACAGATGTCCTCTGTCAAAACCGCTTCCCGTATAATCCGAAGGCGTAGCGCGCGTCCAACTTTTCGGCAAACGGTTGTCGGGACGAAACGGATCGGGATTCGGACGCGGAAAATTGCCTAATTCCGCTTTTGAAATTCGCCACGCTACCCAATTGGGAATTGCTTTATCTCGGTTGTAGGAAAGCGCAAAATAATTATTGACCAGTAAATAATTATTCGGGTCGGACGCGCTGGCGTTTGACGGATTGCCCAGCGCAAGAAAAATCTGCACGGCTTGTTCGGGCGAATTTGGCGCAAGCGAAGGATTTTGCGGCTCTCCGTTCGTTTGGGTTGTTTCTGTCGTATCTTGTGTTCCCCTGATACTGTTATTGATTTTTTTGCCAATCCAAAGACAAAGCAAAGCTATCAAAAAAATGACTGTTAAAGCAATAATGCCGCCGATAATCGTTTTATTTTTCATATGCTATTTATCGTTTAAGTATTGGTCGTTTGTCAGCATTCAATGTTTAATGATAATTGATATATGAAAAATGAAAAACGTAATGATGCGTTTTTAGTAAAAGATAAGCTAAAATAAAACTGTAATGAGCGAAAAACTTCACTTAACATCATTTTCAAAAGACGAACTGACCGATTTTGTTAAAAATCTCGGCGAGCCGAAATATCGTGCCGCGCAGATTTTCAAAGGTTTGCACGAAAGACGCTTGCGCTCGTTTGAGGAGATGACTGATTTGCCGAAAAATTTGCGCGAAAAGTTAAATGAAACGGCGACGGCTTCGACTCTCAAAGTTGAATCGCGCTATGTTTCGACGGACGGAACGCGCCGCTTTTTGATGAAAACGCGCGATAATTTTCCCGTCGAAACCGTTTTTATTCCGACTGAAAACCGCGACACGATTTGTTTTTCGTCGCAGTCGGGCTGTCCGCTGAAATGTGATTTTTGTTTGACGGCGAAACTCGGACTTCTCAGAAATTTAACGGCGGGCGAAATTGTCGAGCAGATAATTATTGTTCTCAACGATGTCTATGGCATCGGCGCGGAAACTCCGCACGGCACAAATTTAGTCGGAATGGGCGCGGGCGAGCCGTTTCTGAATTTTGAAAATCTGATAAAAGCTCTCGAAATTATGAGCGAAGAAGAAGGTTTATTCATTGTGCCAAACCGCGTTACGGTTTCGACGGCGGGAATTGTGCCGAAAATTTACGAACTTGCCAAGCTCGAAAAGCGTCCGCATCTGGCGATTTCGCTCTCCGCGCCGAACAATCAATTGCGCGACAAATTAATGCCGATAAACAAGCGTTGGAATATCGAAGAATTGCTTGAAGCGGCAAAAGAGTTTGAAAAATCTCTGCGAAAAAATGAAAGATTTACGTTTGAATACGTTTTGCTCGGCGGCGTGAACGATACCGACGAACAAGCGCGGCAGCTGGCAAATCTTTTGAATCGTTACGAATTAAACCGCGTCAAAATCAACCTGATTCCGCACAACTCAGCCGAACCGCTCGAATATCATCCTTCGAGTTGGGAACAAATCGAACGCTTTAAAGACATATTAGAAACAAAAGGCATTTCCGCTTTTGTTCGCCGTCCGCGCGGGCGCGATATTTACGCGGCTTGCGGACAGCTGGCGGCAAAAAAGTGAAAAACTAAAAACTAAAAACTAAAAGTGAAAAACTAAAAATTAAACATTACTTTTCACTTTTCAAACTTTTTCACCTGCTATAATTTTATGGAAATTCTTATCATCGGCGGCGTTTTGGTTTTGGTGATGGTTATTATCTCGACGCAAATCAAAAAAAGTGCCGAGCGTGCCTTTGAACCGGAAGTTATTGAAACGGAAGATTTTAGGCTTGTAAAACCCGAAGGATTTGTCCACCCGATACGCGACGATTCCGGTTATGCGTTTGAGGCTTATTCAAAGGATTTTGGCGAACGAGACGAGCGCAACATTTGGCGGGCGCAGGTTTATTTAACCGTTTCTGCGAATTTGGATTTTGCTTCCGCTTGCAAAAATGTCAGGCAGGAAGCCGACAAAGTTTTAGCGGAAAACATTTTGCAAGATGCGTCCGAAGGTGAAAAAATGTGTTTGATTGAAAGCGAAAAAACCGAACAGGAAGTTGAGTTCTGCGAATTTCGTAAAATCATCGAAAGCAAAAAACAACAAAAAACTTACGATTTACAAATTTTGGTTCTCAAAGCGTTTCGAGATAGTTATGCGGGCAGAATTAATGAACTGATAAATAGTTTCTGCCTGAAATAGAAGCATCTTGAAACGACAGTAAAACATCAATTATTGACAGAGAAAAATTATGAAAAAAACTTTATTCAGTGCAATTTTATCGTTATCTTTAATTTTTTTAGCGGGCGTTTTGGTTGAAACCAACGCGCAGACAATCAGAGGTTCCATCGGAACAATTAAACGCGGCGGCGCAACCAGAGCAACCGTTGTGATAGACATTCCAGATGGTTTGCACGTCAATTCAAGCCGTCCGGGAAGCGAATACGCCATTCCGACGGTTGTAAAAGCCAGTGCGTCCGGTGCGAAAGTCGGAACAGTTATGTATCCGCGCGGCAAAAACCGCAAACTCGCCTTTTCCGAAGATACAATCAACGTCTACGAAGGTCGCGCCGCTTTCACTTTTAACGTCGCCGTTCCCGCCAATTTTAAGGGAGGAGTTTTGAAAATTCCGGTCGTCGTGCGCTATCAGGCTTGCACGGACGAAGTTTGTTATCCGCCAAAAAACAAGGAAATTACTTTGACAGCGAGAGTCAGATAATACAGAAATAATGTAGTTGTTTTCTGACAGTCATTAGTTGGCGACTGCGCCGCCGCAGCTTGAACCAGAACCGGCAGTGCAGCCAAAACAATGCGCGCCCGTCATAATTTGCCGACGCGCAAATTTTTCGGGCGAAAAATCGTGAATTGTTTGCGGCAAATCCGCCGAAACGCCGATTTCAAGCATTTGGTTAAAATCGCAATCAAAAAGTTTCCCCGTCCAATCAACGCTGATAATATTTCGGCACATCAAACCTTCAACCGTCGCGGGATTAAAGGCGTTGACGAGTTTTTGCAGATAGCGTTCTTCATTTTTTGAACTCCGCAGATAATCAAGAAAACGCGCAATCGGCATATTCGTAATCGTGTAAAGATTGTCAAACAAAATGTCATAGCGCGTTTTTAGTTCGCGTTTGAAATCAGCTTCGATTGCCGACTGTTCCGGCGGCAGAAATGCTCCCGTCGGATTATAAACCAGATTCAAAACCAACTTTTCATCAATACCGTAACCAACCGCGTTTAATTTCCGCAAGGCTTCAACCGATTTATTAAAAACGCCGGTGCCGCGTTGCGCGTCAGTTTGCTGCTCAAGAAAATATGGCAAACTCGACATGACTTCGACTTTGTTTTCACGGAAAAATTCGGGCAAATCTGTCTGATTTTCTTCAAACATCACGGTTAAATTGTGCCGCACAATAACTTTCGCGCCGGTTTTTCGGGCTTCGACAACGAAGTAGCGAAAATCGGGAACAAGTTCGGGTGCGCCGCCCGTAATATCAATCGTCGGAATTTTATGTTTTCGCAAAGCGTCCAGACACGCTTCGATAGTTTCACGCGACATAATTTCCGTGCGCGTCGGGCTTGCATCAACGTGGCAATGCTTACACGCTTGATTGCACAGTTTGCCGACATTAACTTGAAGCGTATTAATTGTCGCCGAACGCAAATCTAAACTGCTTGCATTGAGTTTTTCGCCAAAACTGACAGGCGAATTTGGCAAGGCAGGTTTGCCGTTGCGTCTGATTTGAACTGTTGCTGTTGTTGTCATTTGTTCGTAGTTCGTGATTCGTTGCTTTTGTCTTTTGAGCGAGTTATTGAGTTAATATATGCGTTGAGTTTTGGAGCGAGTTCGTCAATCAATGGTTTTATTTCTCCAATTTGTTCTTTTGACAGTAAATTCCGCTTAAAGGCACGCCGCAGCCAATGTTTTGTTTCATAAAGTGAACCTCTGGCAATATATGCAAATCGTCTGTTTTCGGTAAAAGTATATCTGCCCGTTTCTTCTGCGATATTCGCACCAATGCTGTCGGCTGAACGCGCAATTTGCTTGCCAACCGTATCGCGTGAAAAGTTGTTCCATTCGCCAACAATTTTCCAAATTTTATCGGCTAATTCTTCCGAAAGTTGATAAATGCGTAAATTTTCAAAATTCGTCTTTTCCATAGAATTTTCAACTTCAACAAACGACACAACGAACAACTAACCACGAACAAATTTCACATTGAAATTTTATCGTGCGCGTTGTGCGACTGGATGCCGTGAATGAGACTTGCGCCGCCGCGGATTGCTGCCGCTAAGTGCATCGCTTCGGTCATCTGCTCCATATTTGAGCCGTTTTCTAAACTCGATTGCGTATAAGCGTCAATGCAATACGGGCATTGCACGACAACCGAAACCGCCAAACCAATCAGAGCCTTTTCGCGTTTCGAGAGTGCGCCTTCTTCTTGACAGGCTTGATACCACGCCATAAACTTCTCGAAAAGTTCGGGCTTGTGTTTGCCGATTTCGCCGAATCTGTTTAAATCTTCTTCGTTGTAATAGTGCATAATTATTTTTAAAGAGTTTGTTGTTCGTGGTTAGTTGTTCGTTGTTTATTAATTCGATAATAAAGTTGAATCATTGATTCCGTAAAACAAAAAGCAACGAACAACTAACCACGAACAACGAGCAAAAAAATGGAACATTCAATCATCATTATGGCAAAAGTTCCGCGAGCGGGAAACGTCAAAACGCGGCTTCAGCCCTTTCTATCGCCGGAACAATGCGCGGAAATTTCCGAAGCATTTCTTGAAGATGCGATAAACAAAGCGCAAAACGCGGCAGACGAATTAATAATCGCTTTTTCGCCGCCGTCAGAGCGCGATTATTTCACTAAATTTGAAAATAAATTTAAGTTTGTCGAACAGAAAGGCGCAAATCTCGGCGAAAAAATGTTCAACGCTTTTCAATTCGCGTTTTTGAACAATTCGGATGCAGTTGTCATGATTGGAACTGACAGCCCGACTTTTCCGCCCGAATTTATCACGCAGGCGTTTAATCGTTTGGAAAAATCTGATGCGGTTTTGGGAAAAACTAAAGACGGCGGCTTTTATTTAATCGGTTTGCGCGGCTTACGAAAAGAAATTTTTGAAAATATCGGATGGAGTTCGGCAGAAACCTTCGAGCAAACCGCGCGAAATATCGAAAATCTCGGCTGGCTGCTTGCGCTTTTGCCGGTTTGGTATGATGTGGATTTTCCCGAAGATTTAGAATTACTGAAAAAGGATTTAGCGGAAAACTCAATTATTGCGCCCAAAAGTTTTGAATGGCTGAAAAATTTGGACTGAAATTACACTGTTATGACTTTTTATCCTCAACTATTTCAGAAAAAGCAATGTCATAAATGTCATAATCCTGCCAATCTTTATAATCAAAGTGCCACCATTCATTGACATTAACGGTAAAACCATCGGCTTCCATCGTCGTGCGGAGCAAATCGCGGTTTTTTCGCTGTTCTTTTGTTCCGCCTTTATAATTCGGGCTTGCTTTTTCGGTGAAATCGTCAAAATCCGTCGGCATTTCGATAAATTTCCCCGTTCGCAAATCAAACAAACTCAAATCAACCGCGCAGCCGCGATTATGCTTTGAGCCGGTTTTTGGATTAGCGACGAATTTCCGTTTGTCCTCCGGCGTAACTTCCCAAAAAAGTTTCGTTACCGACCACGGGCGATAACCATCAAAAATAACTAAACCGAATCCTTGTTTTTTTAGTTTTTGATGAACGCGCAGAAGTGCTTCGGCGGCAGGACGCTGCATAAAGGCACGCACTTCGCAATAGACTACTTTGCCAACAAAATTATCGGTGCGGGCATAACGAATATCGAGTTTTATCGTGTTGTCGAGTTTTGTCAGTTCAACCAAATCAGCCTCAAGTTTATTTTTTTCTACGGGCGGCGCGTTTTGTGCAGACGCGAAAACGGACGCAAGCAATATCCAAACAAGCAACGCCGAATTTGTCAAGAATTGTTTTCTCATAATTCGGCAAAATTCCTCATTGTTTCGTTTGAAAAGCGTCGTCAAAAAAGTTATTTTATAAAAAGAATGCAGGAACCATCAAGAAAAAGAAAATTTTCCGATGCCGGTTGGATAAAACGCTTCGGCATTGCCGGTTTTCTGTTTTTTCTCATCAAAGGTTTGCTGTGGTTAATAGTTCCCGCACTCGCCGCTTATTTTGCTTTATAAACCGGATTTTAACGATAGATTTCACGGCGATGCCCGATGTGGACGACTAAAATTAAAAGTTCGCCGTGTTCAACCGTGTAGATAATTCGATAATTGCCGACCTTTACACGATAATAATTTTGCGAACCTTTTATTTCCGTATAACCATATGGAAATGGATTGTCGGCTAGAGAATCAATTTTATCCAAGACACGCTTTCGGACAACGGAAGAAAGTTTTCTCAATTCGCGTCTTGTTCGCGGCGCAAACTCGACTGTATAAGTCATGCGTTAAATTCCGCTTTAATCTCTTCCCAAGAAATCGTTCCTTTTTCTTTAGCTTCCGCGTAAGATTCTTCGGCGGCTATCAAATCTTCCAAATCTTCCAATTGCCTGCGCGTCGGATTTTTGCCCAAAGACAACATATCCAATTTTGCCAGCACGTCGGCGGCGAGTTTAATGTTTTTTATTTGATAACGGCGCGTTATTTCAAACGGAATTTCGATGATTAGCTGTCCCATAATTTTTCGATTTTAACACAATGAATTATTTTTTTATCAAATTTTATTTTTGGGGCTTTGCTTCCGGCACTTCTTCGTCTTCGTCCAAAATTTTAACTTCCGAACCGTATTTTTGATAATCTTTGAAACGAATCACGTTTCGGGTTTCATAAAGTTGGCTGTTTTCTCTTGAGGTCAAGCGCACGTCGGAGAGCGACGGAAGCAGATATTTTTCATTGGCAATCGTAACCCAATCGTAATCAACTATGCGGTTAGCCGAGCGAATCCGAAAACTTTCGGGGATTTCAGTTGCCGCGCTTTCGACGCGCAGGACACGGAAATTTTCGCGGTCAATCCAAATTTTGCCGTCCATTCCCGTAATCACCGAATCGTCAAATGCACCAGAAGTAGTGATTTGCTGTTTTGCTTTGTCCCGCACGATTGAGTAATTAAAAACTACGGCGCGACGATTGCGGATTGTATCGGTATCAATAAGTTCAAATTTTGTCTCGCTTTCGGGTTTAAAAATTTTTGCTAAAACCGTAACAAACTCTCCGGTTGAACTTGTTCCGCCGACTTCGCTGTAGGTTTGTTTCGGTTTTGGATTATTCTCTAGAATTCCGTTGCGCGATAAAAGTTTGTATTCTTCCTGAGCCGGTTTTTGGATTAGCGACGAATTTCCGTTTGTCCTCCGGCGTAACTTCCCAAAAAAGTTTCGTTACCGACCACGGGCGATAACCATCAAAAATAACTAAACCGAATCCTTGTTTTTTTAGT
>MWZA01000200.1 GCA_002050455.1 Acidobacteria bacterium 5-1
GCTGTGGGACGAGCGTGAAAAAGCCTTGCCGACGCACGCCGATGTCTTCGTCGTTGTTGTCCGAACCGTCAACCGTAAAGTTGTTAGCGCGTGAACGCAGACCGTTGACCGCAAATTGACCGGAAGTTCCGACACCGCCTCCGACACCTGGTCCGACGCTGTTGCCGATTGCCTGGGCGGCGGCGCAACGCCCGGTGCGAGCAGTGCTAATTCATCAAAAGTGCGCGTTAAAGTCGTGCCGCCCAAAGGCAGCGTCCGAACTTGATTTTCATTAAAAGCCTCGCCGCGTCTGGGATTGAGATTTGCGCCGACATCAGTATCCGAAGTAACGTTTTCCTGTTGAGTTATCGTCGGAGCAACCGGCGTTACAATCGGCGACGGCGTAGTTACGGGCTGCGGATTATCAGGAGTAGTAATAACGGCGACGGCTTCTTTTTCCAATGCGACGGGAACCGGCACAAGCTCATTTGACCGCGTTGCAAAAAGTGATTGGGTTATCTCCTTTGTTTTATAATCAGCTAAAGTAACTCTAATTAAATAAACTCCGGGTCGCAGCGTGTCCTGCCGAAAATATCCGTTTTGGTCAGTTTTTTTCGCCGTTTGAAAACCATTGGCGGTATTGATAAATTGAACGACAGCACCGGCTAAAGGCGCACTGTTTTTATCAGTAACTCGTCCCTCAAAACCACCGTTGACGGGACCTTGGGCTAAAACAGGCGGGTTTGAAACGGCTAAAACGCCCAATAAAAAAATAAATGTGAAAGCAGAACCGATTAAGTGTTGTCTATTGAAATTCTGCAAAAAAGGTCGAATCGCATTGAAATTGATAAATGATAACATTTCGCCTCCGTAAGTTTGGGTAGAGTTGAAGAAACTCTGGTTAAGGATATACCGTTTTAATTCGCGGTGTCCTATCGCCTTAAGATAAAACCGCAAAGTGGAAGTTTTGCCGTTTTCATTTAGAATTCCGGCGGAAATACCAAAATGCCGGAAAATTTTAAATAACTAAAATTGCAAAGAAAACAAATATTTTATAATGCTTTAATACACATAAGCTTTAGAAAAAGCTACAGACTTGGTGTTTGAAACTTGTTCTATTTTAAGGATAAGCATCAACACCTTTGGTTTCGGCATCAGTGAATAATTATGTTCCCTGAAACCAAATAAACAAAGATTTAGTCCTTTCTACAGTTAGTTTAGCAAACTAAAATCTAATAATCGGCAATAATATAACAGAAGTATATTACCGCGTCAATGAATTTTTAGAAACTGCTCATTAGTTTAGGACTTTCTCAAAATGTCAGGAACAAAACTCTAAACTCTAGACTCTAAACTCTCAACTAATTTGCCGAAAAACAATTTTTCTTTGCAAATTAGTTTAAAAGTTTATAGTTTGTAGTTCATAGTTGGCTGCCGAATTCCCAACTTTTGAGAAAGCCCTAAGTTTAAAAATACTTTTGAGAAAAATTGCCATTCGCTTCAACCGTTATTTCTACGCGAATTTGAAGGAGGAAACTCTGACAATAAAGCCGCAAAAACACAGATCAAAAAGATGTGTGGAAACAAGTGGCAAGCTCACGGCAAATTACGAATAAAAATGAGAAGCGATCAGAAATTCACTCTGACCGCAATGCTTGGTTCTTTTTATAAAAGTTTGCAGGTCCTTTGAAAATAGAAAAGTTAAGTTTAATCGACTAAAGAAAAATACAAACTAGAGTTTGAAGTCTTATAAATTCAGAATACAGATTTCTAACTATTGAATGGCAAAATTGTAAATAATAATGCCGGTTACTTTAACCTTTTGATTGGATAAGGTTGTCGGAGTAAATCTTGAAGATTTAGCGGCACTCACCGCCGAATCTCGCAGAAGCTGATGACCGCTAATCGCGTTTGCGAAAATCACACGACCTTCTTCATCAATCGTAACCTGCACCTTTACCTCGCCTTTTGCTCCAACGGCTCGCGCCGCCGATGAATAAACCGGTTTGACCAAGTTTATAGCCTGACTGTTGACAACGCCGCCCGACTTCATCACGCTGCTTTTCGCCGGAATTGGTTTCGGCGTTTGTTTAAGAACCGGCGGCTTTTCGATTTTAACCTCATCGGAATCAACCTTTGGCTTAATTGTCGCAGAAAGTCCGACTAAGTTTTCCGCGTTATCATTTCTGCTTACGCCTGAACCGGCAGCTATTGGGTTTGAATCGTTATTATCTATCGTGTAATTAAAATCGGGACGCGCTTGTTGTTTGTTTTGGGTTACGGAAATCGAATCCGGCGTTTTCACCGGCGTTTCATTTGTTTTCTGCGTATTAACCGTCCGCGACGGAATATCGCTTATCATTTTTTCAGTTGATTGCGTCTTTTGTTTGACTACAGATTGTGGCGGCGGAGATTGCTCGGCTGCCATGAGCGGCGCAACCAAAGTCGAAACATCCAGATTTTCATTGCCCATTGCCAGAGTTTGATTGAAAAGATTGTAAATCAAACCAAATGTTAAAACGGCGATTGCCGTTAAAAACGTCGTCAGCAAAAACCCCCTTAGTCTTTTATTTTCCCCGCCGTTACTTTTCGATTCTACTAATTTATCAAACATTTTATTTTTCTCCTGAATTTCCGGTGCCGATTCGGGGTCAAGGATTTGCGAAACTTTATAACGAACTATTGAATCGCGTTGTAAAAACGATTCAACAGTTCTCTGTCATAAACTTAGACACCGTTATAGGTTATTTGTTCCCGTGGATCAAAAGAAATTGCAAAATATTGGATAAATTGAAAAAAGTAGATGGGTAAGCCGGAAAATTTAACAACAGATTTGTGAGTATGTAAAAATTTACGGTAAAAAGAGCCGCACAGGTTTTCCTAAGCGGCTCTTTTGGTGAAAATCAATTTAAATCAAGTTAAGGAACAAAAGCATTCGGCACGGGATTATCGGTTGATGCACCAAAAGCAATACCCATAAAACCAGCCTGACTTCTTTGCAGATACCAAGTTCCATTTCTGAATACGGAAACATCCGCCTTTCCGTCGCCGTCGTAGTCTGCCGGAACAGGTAAATCTGTTCCTAATCCAAATGCGATTCCCGTAAATCCGGCTGTGCTTTGCAACAAATACCATACGCCATTTGATGGTCTAAAGACTGCCACATCTGTCTTGCCGTCGCCGTCATAATCCGCCGCCACAGGTTTGTCTACTGAGTCACCAAACTGCACACTGGTAAAGCCTTGTGTGCTTCTCTGGATATACCAAGTGCCGTTTGATGGACGATAAACCGCATAATCAGCTTTACCGTCGCTGTCGTAATCTCCAACCACCGGTTTATCGCCGTTTTGACCAAATGCCACAGCATTGTTTTGATTATTAAACAAGTTATAGACATACCACACGCCGTTTGACGGACGAAAGACAGCGAGTTCGGATTTGCCGTCGCCGTCGAAATCAGCCGGTTGTGGAATATCTGCCGCAGCACCGAAAGCCACACCGGTAAAACCAGCCGTGCTTCTTTGCAGATACCAAATACCACTGCGATAAACCGCAATATCGGTTTTGCCGTCGCCGTCATAATCGGCTGGCACGATTTTGTCATTGACATCGCCGAACTGTGCGCCGGTAAAGCCATTGGTGCTTTGTTGCAAATACCACGTGCCGTTTGACGGTCTGAAGACGGAAACGTCCGCTTTGCCATCGCCGTCGAAATCAAAGGACTTACGATTTGTTGACGAAACTTGCTGGAGCGTAATATTTAAATTGTAATCATTTCTCGCGCCGTCATATAAATAAACATTAAGATAATAAGTTGTCGAACCGCCGGTTGTCGTGTGCGTTATGGTTTCGCTATTGATTGACGACTCGGAAGATGCTACGGGAGAAGCCTCATTGCCTCTGTAAAACTGTAAGTCAATATCGCCGTAATTATGCGTAAAGTTAGTAGTTGCGGTGATTTTGTAGCCCGCCGGAACGGTAACGGCATACCAGTCGGAATCTTGCCACTTAACAATAAGATTTGGAAAAGAGCCTTGCCCGATGCTGACAGCATTGCTGCGGGTATCGTTGCTGTTTCCAGTATCGTAGGTATCATCACTGCCGCCTTGTAGATTTGAGGAAATAGATTGATAAGTCACGGCGAAACTACCATAGTAATCACGGGGATTAGTGCAGCCGGCTGGTCCGTAACTTAGAGTGCCGATGAGCCGAGCATCCGCGCCTGTTCCTTTCCAAATTCCCGAACCGGATGAACCACCTTCGGTAATGCCTGAATTCCATCGAACTTCTAGAAAATTTCCTCCTGAAGCCGTTACGCCGGATGAAAAACGTTTGTAAGAACCTTTTGGATGATGTATTCCAACGACGGAAGTGCCAACCGATGTCAGTGTCGTATCCCAACCGGAGTGAATAATACCTGCCCTTTCAGGAATCGCGCCGCGAATCCTAACCAGCGTAAAATCACTTGTCGTTCCCGTGTTAAGCAGCGTTGCTCCATCGGAACGTTGTAAGGACGATGATGGATAATCGCCATTATTGTAGAACCAATAAGTTCTAAGTGATTGCGCTTCTGTATTAGTAGAAATACAGTGATTTGCTGTTAATAAAATCGGGTCGAAATCACTTGCTGCCGAATTAATCAAAGTTCCGGTGCAAATAAACTCGCCTCCACTTGAAGTAAATTGCAGATGCCCCACGGATTTGGCAACGGGCTCCCATTCTGATGGCACATTGTTGTGACACGGATATTGCGGCGGGGCGAGAGTTCCATTAATCTCACGCTCCAACGGATCTCGATAAATGTGACTGACTTCGACAATTTGAAACGGCAGTTTGTTTTTCACAAATTCATCTTTGTTTGGCTCGAAATACTCAACTATTATGCTGTCCCCTTCAATGGGCGGAGTCCAAAAATCGCCGTTATCTGATTCACCGCGGTTTTCATACGGTCCGTAAACTTCGCTCGGATTCTTGGCGGAATAAACAAAAAGTTTTGCGCCTTGCGGCAAATTCATTTTGTTAAATCGCAATCGCGTCTGGAGGGCAGCTTCAGATATAATTTGGGCAGTCCAAACTTCGCCGTTGGCAACAGTAAAAATATCTCCTTGAGAAAACTTGGAAACTTGTTGCTCAAGTTGGCGAACCATCCCGATTTGCATCCTTTTTCCCTTTGACGACGATGGCTTCTTTTGCTCTTCGGTTAGCTCCGGCAAACGAATTGCCTTGCTTATTTCAGGCTTAATCAATTCGTAAAAATGGCTTAACGGAAGCTCACCATTCGTCTTTTGCTTTTGTGGCGCGCTTGTATTGAGTTGGTTTGTCGGCAATGAACTTTTTCCCGGATTGGAAACTTGCGCCGCAAAGTTATTTGGAAACAAAAGGATTGTGCTAATAGCTATAAACACTAGGCTTGCTAAACGCATCCAATCTTTACTGTGTAAAAACCGAACTGTATTGATTTTCATTTGATGTTCCTTATTGAAAGTGTTACAAGTAAATAGCACAAATATGAAAGTCGTTTTGCCTTTCGTCGCAGAGGAATTCGCTTTATTGTCGCGCTTTTACGCAAAAGATTATATCAACCATCGCTGGTTTGTCAAAACTAATTTCTGCCGCGTAAGTCTTTTCGTATTTTTGTGTTCGCAATTACGAAAGGATAGAAGAGAAGAAAAAGGCTTCGTTCTATTTTGAGCGAAGCCTTTTTCTTACAATCCACAATCGGAAATCCAAAATCCAAAATCGGATTACATTCCCATTCCCATTCCGCCCATTCCGCCGGGCATTCCGCCCATTTCGCCGCCTTTTTCGTCAGGCGCATCGGCAATCATTGCTTCGGTGGTCAACATTAAACCGGCGATTGAAGCCGCGTTTTGAAGCGCGTAGCGCGTAACTTTCGCGGGGTCAATCACGCCAGCCGCAACGAGGTCTTCAAATTTTTCGCTCGCGGCGTTGAAACCGTAGTTTTCGCTGTCGTTGTCGTTGATTTTTCCGACGATAACCGCACCTTCTTTACCTGCATTCTGGGCAATTTGACGAAGCGGTTCTTCGAGTGCGCGTTTGACAATCGAAACACCGATTTGTTCGTCGGCATCTTCTGCGTCCGTTTTGAAATCGTCGAGAACTTTAGAAGCACGAACCAATGCGACACCGCCGCCGGGAACGATTCCTTCTTCGACAGCCGCGCGTGTGGCGTGCATTGCGTCTTCAACGCGGGCTTTCTTTTCCTTCATTTCGGTTTCGGTCGCCGCGCCGACTTTGATAATCGCCACGCCGCCGACTAATTTAGCCAGACGTTCCTGCAATTTTTCTTTGTCGTAATCCGATGAAGATTCTTCAACTTGGTTGCGGATAAGTTTGACGCGCCCTTGCATTTCGCTGTCCGAACCGTTCCCGTCAACAACAGTCGTATTGTCTTTGTCAATCGTGATTTTTGCGGCTTGTCCGAGGTCATCAACCGTAATTGATTCGAGTTTAACGCCCATATCTTCCGAGATGACTTTTCCGCCCGTCATTACCGCAATGTCTTCGAGCATCGCCTTGCGTCGGTCGCCAAATCCCGGTGCTTTGACTGCTGCAACATTCAATGTGCCGCGCAGTTTATTGACAACCAAAGTCGCTAACGCTTCGCCTTCTACGTCTTCCGCAATAATCAAAAGCGGTTTGCCGAGTTTGGCAACCTGTTCGAGAATTGGTAAAAGGTCTTTCATCGAAGAAACTTTCTTTTCGTTGATAAGAATATACGGATTGTCTAAAACAGCTTCCATTCTTTCCGGGTCGGTTACGAAATAAGGTGAAAGATAGCCGCGGTCAAACTGCATACCTTCGACAACTTCCAAAGTGGTATCCATTGTTTTCGATTCTTCGACCGTGATAACACCGTCTTTACCAACTTTTTCCATCGCATCAGCGATGTGTTGTCCGATGTTTGTATCACCGTTTGCCGAAACCGTGCCGACTTGTTTAATGTCGTTACCGGAAACAGGCTTTGCCATTCGTTGAATTTCGTTGACAACTTGCTCAACTGCTTTTTCGATGCCGCGTTTGAGAGCCATCGGATTTGCGCCCGCCGCCACCGTGCGAACGCCTTCTTTGAAAATCGCCTGCGCCAAAACCGTCGCGGTAGTCGTTCCGTCTCCGGCAACATCTGATGTTTTTGAAGCGACTTCGCGCACCATTTGTGCGCCCATATTTTCTAATGAATCTTTTAATTCGATTTCCTTCGCAACCGTTACACCGTCTTTGGTGATGGTCGGCGAACCGAATTTTTTGTCAATCACAACATTGCGTCCCTTCGGACCTAACGTAACTTTTACTGCGTCGGCGAGTTGATTAACGCCGCGCAAAATTGCCGCCCGCGACTCTTCGCCTTGTATTACTTGTTTAGCCATAATTTTTTTATAATCTCCTTGTTAAAATTGTTAGTAGATAATTGTTAATCGTTGGTCGGTAAATCGGTTTTTGCAATTAACGATTTACAATTTACGATTAACGAATTCTAGCTTGCGTTTGCGCCCGCGCGTTCGATAATTCCGAGAATTTCGTCTTCGCGCATCATCATTAATTCTTCGTTGTCAATTTTAATTTCCGAACCGCTGTATTTGCCGAACAAAACGCGGTCGCCGACTTTGACATCCAAAGTTTGACGAGTTCCGTCTTCTTTGTATTTTCCTTCGCCGACAGCGATAACTTCGCCTTCCTGCGGTTTTTCTTTCGCCGTGTCGGGAATATAAAGTCCACCGGCAGTTTTATCGGTGCTGTCTTCGATGCGACGCACAATAACGCGGTCGTGTAATGGTTTAATTGTTGTTGTCATATATTTTCCTTCTCCTTTTGAGATATTTTATAAAGTTATTTTGTTTTTAATTTTGTTGTTAGCACTCATTGCTAACGAGTGCTAGAATACAAATTATTTTGGTATTTGTCAAATGGTTTTTAAGGAATTTTGTAAGAAAATCTGATGCGGATGTTATCAAGTTTTGATTTTTTTTAATCACTAATGCTTTAACTCTGTTTAAAGTTTAATCAGAACCAAATCCATCAGGCGCAAACAAACTTGACGGCAAAAGAGTAAAAATCTGACGAATGGTTAATTTTTCTAAAATTTATTTTTTAATTTCTCGTAAGTTGTTTGAAGAGGTTCAGAAAGAGTGCGTGTTTCGCCAATCGCAGTCATAAAATTCGCGTCGCCGACCCAGCGCGGTAAGATGTGCATATGAAAATGTTCTGCCACGCCCGCACCCGCCGCTTTGCCGAAATTCACCCCCAGATTAAAGCCGTCGGGTTGATAAACTTGACGTAAAACGGTTTGGCAGTGCTTGGCTAAATCCATCAATTCGTCGGTAATTTTTTTATCAGCTTGGTCTAAATCAGCGAGATGCGCGTAGGGAATTATCATCAAATGCCCGCTGATATATGGATAAACATTTAAGATAACAAAATTATGCTCGGCGCGTTGCAAAATGAAATTTTCCTTATCGCTCGCCGAGCTATTCAAAATGTCGCAAAACACGCAACCGCTTGAAGCAACGGTTGATGGCGTTTCATCTGCTTTAATGTAGTCGTATCGCCAAGGACTCCACAATACATCCACGGCTTAAGTTTTCCTTATTTCTTTTTGTTAATGAGTTCTTTTAAGTCTTTGCCCGGCTTAAAATAAGCGACGCGTTTGGCGGGAATACTGACCGGTTCGCCCGTTTTTGGATTACGACCTTGTCGGGCATTGCGTTCGCGCACACGGAAACTGCCGAAACCGCGCAATTCAATCTTCTCACCTTTATTCAAAGTGCCGACAATGTTGTCGAAAATAATTTCGACCAATTGTTCGGCATCTTTTTTAGTCATTTCTGCTTCTTTGGCGACACTTTCCACTAAATCTGCTTTTGTCATTTTCTCTTTTCCTCATTCAACTTGATTTTACTTCTAAAAATCAACCCTTTGCCGTTTTTTCTTCCGCTTCTTCTTCTGGTTTGTCGATTTCAACATTTTCTGCCGTTTCATTCATCATAGCTTCTTCCAACGCTTTATCTCTCGGCGCGGAATCTTCGGGAGCAACGCTGGCTTCGCCTTCTATGTCATCAAGTAGTGGTGTTTCTTCGGCGGATTTTTCCGCCTCAACTGCTTCACCTTTTACCTCTGATGTAGTTTCGGAAGTTTTCATGTCGTTTCCCTTTCCTTCCGCTGCCTCAGCTGTTATTTCTGCGTTTTCGGAAGATTTTTCTTCAACCGCTTTTTCTGTAGTTTCCGGCGTTTTATCTTTAGCTTCGTCAGTTTCTTGCGTTTCAGACGCAATTTCAGCAGTTTCTTCGGTTGGAATTTCCTCTACGGTTTCGCTTTTTTCTTCTGTTTCATCATTTGCTTCGAAAGTTTTTTCCGTTTCAGCCGAAACTTCAGATACTTCGGCGGTCGAGTTTTCTTTAATCGCATCGCCGTCTGTTTCCGTTTCTTGTCCAGTCTCTTTATTTTCTTCGACTGCCGTTTCTATGTCTTCAGAATTACCTTCAACTTCAGCTTGCGCTTGTTGTTCGGCTTTTTCCTTAACTTTCAAGGCTTTCCTTTCTTTTTTCGACAATTTCGGCTGCTCTTCCCTTGTTTCTTCGTCAGGCGTGATGCCGCGTTTCAAATTCATTAACTCGCCCAAAGAAGCCATCCCGCTTTTAGCTTCGGAAGAGTAATTTTTTGTGTCAACAATCGGCTCTTCTTCCTTTCCGACAGCGCGGTGCGAAAGTCCGATTTTTTGTTCGTCGTTTTCGATTCGCAGAATTTTGAAATCCAATTCCTGACCGATTGAAACCACGTCTTCCGGTTTTTCAACTCTTTGGTCAGCAAGTTCGGAAATATGACATAAGCCTTCAAGACCGCTGCCCAATTCGACAAAAACACCGAATCCGGCAAAACGCGAAATTTTTCCGCGCACTACATCGCCGGCTTTGTGTGAAGCAACAAATGTTTCCCATTCACTCGGCGTTGTATCTTTAATCGAAAGCGACATCCGATGACCTTCAGTGTCAATGCTGATAATAACGGCTTCGACTTCCTGGTCTTTTTTCAAAACGTCTTTTGGATGTTTAATTTTTTTCGAGTGAGAAATATCCGAAATGTGAACTAATCCGTCAACTCCTTCTTCGACTTCAACAAATGCTCCAAAATCGGTTAAGTTGCGAACTCTGCCCCGAATTTTTGAACCGATATGATAACGGTCGGTGATAGTTTGCCACGGATTTGCTTGAAGTTGTTTCAGTCCAAGACTAATGCGGCGTTCATCAGTATCAATACCAAGAACCTGGACTTCGACTTCTTCATCATTTTTTAACAATCTTCTGGGATTTAAAGAACGTTTCGACCAAGACATTTCCGAAACGTGAATCAATCCTTCGACGCCCGGCTCAAGTTCGATAAAAGCCCCATAATCGGTCAGGCTCGAAACTCTGCCTTTCACCTTTGAACCGACCGGATAAACTTCCATAACGGTTGACCACGGGTCGGGAATCAATTGTTTATAACCGAGAGAAACTTTTTCGCTTTCGCGATCGAGTTTTAGGACTTTCACCTGGATATTATCATTAACATGAAATTGGTCGTGCGGATTTTGCAGTCTGCCCCACGACATATCCGTCACGTGAAGCAAGCCGTCTATTCCGCCAATGTCAACAAACGCGCCGTATTCGGTTAAATTCCTGACCGTTCCTTCAATCACGTAGCCTTGACCGATTTGATTGAGCGTTTCGGTTTTTTTGGCATTGATGGCTTCATCAGTCAACGCTTTGCGCGAGAGGACAATGTTGTTGCGTTTGCGACTGAATTTGATGACTCTTGCTTCAATTTCTGTATTAAGATAAGAGTCAAGATTGCGAATCGGGCGTGAGTCAACCTGTGAACCGGGCAAAAATGCTTCAACCCCGTCAATATCAACCTTCAAACCTCCCTTTGTTTTACCGGTAACGAAACCTTTAATCGGTTGGTTACCGTTATAGGCTTTTTCTATTTCATCCCAAGATTTACGATTTATCGCATCATTGCGGGAAAGAATCGGCGGCGCGTCGCCCGAATAAATGTTACGGATAACGGCTTCAATATTATCGCCTTTCTGAACGGCAACTTCGCCTTCCGGCGTGGTGAATTCTTCAACTGGTATAACGCCTTCGGATTTAAAGCCAAAGTCCACCAAGACTCCGCGTTCCGATATGCCGACAACTTTACCTTCCACTAAGTCGCCGGGGTGATAAGAAATTTGGTCTTGCTCAAATTCTTCGAGAATCGCCCCAAAATCCATTTCATTGGAGTTTTGTTTTTCTTCCGCCGCAGACGGTTGAGTTTCCTGTAAATGCGGAGTTTCTTCCGCGATTTCGACGGAATTTTCCGTATTTGTTTCTTTCGCCACCGAAGTTTCGTTTTGCTCGGATTCTTCGGTTTCGTTAATAACCTCGTTTGTCATTTAAGTTTATGTTAATTCCCTTATAAAAAATAGCTGCTTAAAAGTGTGTTCCGCTTTTTATCCAAATCTGGCGAAGATAAATCAGCTTTAGCTGGTAGAGCCAATTATAACCAGAAAGCGATGCAAATGGAAAGAAGTTTCAAATTTGTCGTATTATATTATGAGAAAACTGCTTGAAAAGAGAAATAAGACATTATCTTTTAGCTTCGATTCCGAATTGCATGTTTGACGGACAAACATAAAAGTTACACGCCAACTGCCCTGTATGTCAAGACAATAAAGTGTTGAATTAAACCAAACGGCACTTAAATTTCGTAAAACAAAAAAGGCGGCGAATACTTTTAGGTTAATTGCAACTTGTTTTTGTAAATTCACAAATATCGAAACCTGCCGCATAATTGGAATACGCGTAACTATGAATTTTATCAACTAGATGTTTTTACCGATAAAGCGTTTTGCGGAAACCCTTTGGCTATTTTTCCAGAAGCGAAGGGTTTATCAGACCAAGGAATGCAGAATATCGCCCGATGCCGCCAGTCGCTGCCAGATAAATCCGATGCTGTTGAGCGAAGTTTATCTCGCGCACGGCACAATCGGTTGTTACATTTTCACGTTTGAAACAGTCGAAAAATTTTCGCGGGTTCACGCCCGATTTTTTGCGCCCGACGGCGGAATTATGGAAGACGCGGCAACCGGCAGCGCGGCTGGTTCGTTGTCCGGTTATCTGGTTTATCACAATGCGATTGATGTTAACGAATTTACAATCGAACAATGCGATTTTATGAAACGTCCGAGCCGTATTTACGCGGAAGTTACTGGCGAAAAACGAAACATTGAAAAAGTCTGTATTGGCGGGAGTTCGATTATTGTAGCAAAAGGCAAAGTCTTTTTATAGAGTTTTTGCAGGAATTAAAAGAAATGCTCGCGGCAGGAGTTGAACCTGCGGCTTTTTCCTTCGGAGGGAAACACTCTATCCACTGAGCTACGCGAGCATAAAAGAAATTATAGCAAAATTTACTGTTTTGGCACAATTGTAATACTTTTTATCACAACATTTTCAAGCGGTCTTTCACCTTCTTTCGGATTAACGCCGGAGATTGTCCGCACATTGCTCATTCCTTCGATGACTTTTCCAAAAACCGTATAGTTTTCATTAAACTGCGGCTCACGTTTGAGCATTATAAAAAATTGAGAATTTTGCGAATTGACATTTTGCGGCATTCTTGCCGCGCCGACAATTCCCGCATTGTATGGAACATCGGAAAATTCGGCTGGAACGTTCAGTTTGTCAGAATTGCCCGTGCCGTCGTTTTTCGGATTGTTATCTTTTGAAAGCGGGTCGCCGCCTTGAATCACCGAATCGTTGATGCGATGAAAAGTTACGCCGTTGTAAAAACCTTCTTTGGCAAGTTCTTTGAAGCGGGCAACCATTTTCGGCGCAATGTTTGAGTATAGTTCGATTTTGATTGTGCCGAACACCGGCTTTTCCATTTCGATAACGGCAATTTCGTTGTCGGCAACCGGCGCAATGCCTTTTTAACTTCTGAAGTGTTTGAGTTTGGATTTTCAGCAGTTTTCGTCTTCTCGCACGCCAGAAAACTGAAAAGCGAGATACAAATCAATAAAATTGAAAATTTTCTTATCATATTTTTAATAATTTCCTTAAAAAAGTTTCGCGCTGTCAAGCAAAATTGTTACCGGACCATCACCCGCGAGTTCGACATTCATCATTGCTTGAAAGCGTCCGGTTTCAACCTTTTCGATTTGTTTTCCGGCTTCCAAAACAAAAAACTCATAAAGAGCGTTGGCTTTCTCCGGCGCGGCGGCATCAATAAAAGAAGGACGGCGACCTTTTCGCGCATCGCCGTAAAGCGTGAACTGCGAAACGACGAGAAGTTCGCCTTTAATATCAAGCAAAGACAAATTCATTTTGCCTTCCGCATCTTCAAAAATACGAAGATTGAGCGTTTTCTCTAAAAGATAGCTTGCTTCATTTTTCGTATCTTCAACAGACACGCCGAGCAAAACCAAAATTCCTCTACCGATTTCGCCGACGATTTCACCGTCAACCGAAACTTGGGCGCGGGAAACCCTCTGAATAACCGCTCTCATATTTTAATTGGTAAATTAAACAGGATGGACAGGATAAACAGGATAAAATTGATTATTTTCTCAATAATATAAACAAGAAAAATTGTAATAATCAAAAGCATAAACAATCTCACAAACAATCTTTAGTAATCCTGTTTATCC
>MWZA01000162.1 GCA_002050455.1 Acidobacteria bacterium 5-1
GCATTATGTGGTTCGGCGGTTATCAAAATCGGGCGGTGTGATTCCGCCGTTTCGTCAATTAAATCTTGAATTTTATCTTTCGCTTGGCTTGCGGTAACTATTTATAAATTGCCACTAGCTGTGAGATTACAAAAAGGTAGATGGCTTCAGCCAAATAAATAAAATAACCAATCCTTTTTGCTTTAGCTAAAACTGGCAGGAAAACATTTTGTCAATAATTTAGCTAAAGCCATTTGTTTATTCTTGACATAAACCACAAGCTAAAGCTAGTGGCAATTTATTAAATCTAAAAGAATTTTAATTTTATCAATTTGCGCCGCATTAACATTGCACATCGTTTAGTTTATCAAGTAAAAAAAGAGGAAAAAGTTGTTCGTATTCTGCGAATGTGGACACATTACGAATGAATTTTATCTTCAACTTAACTTGGCGCGAAATTCGCTCATCTTGGCGGCGGTTGCTTTTCTTTTTTCTGTGCATCGCTATTGGTGTCGGTTCGGTTGTCGCGCTTCGTTCGCTGATTCAAAACCTAAGCCATTCGGTTGGCGGCGATGCGCGGGCATTGATGACGGCTGATTTTCAACTCAGTTCGACCAACGATTTTTCGCCGACGGATATTTCAAAAATCGAAGCGGTTGTCGGCAATTCAAACATTATCGAAGCGCGAAACGAAGTCATAACAACTTCGGCGATGGCAAAACCGGTTGACGCTTCCAACCAAAATTTTAGTTTCGTCGAGCTCAAAGGCATTGAACCGCCGTTTCCGCTGGTCGGAGATTTCACGCTTTCCGACGGAAAACCGTTTGATTTTAAGCTGCTCGAAAATCAAGGCGCGGTTGTCGCGCCGATTATACTTGATGACTTAAATATCAAAATCGGCGATAAAATTCGCATCGGTGAAGAAGAATTTCAGATTCGCGCCACTTTTGACGAAGAACCCGGCGGGACGGGCGGTTTTCGGCTTGGCGCACGAGCCTTTATCGAGAAAAAAGCGTTTGAAGAAGCGGGCATTACGCAAAACAGAAGCCGCGTCCGCCGCCGCATTCTTTATCGCACTTCAGATAATCCGACGCAAATTGTCAAACAACTTCGGGAAACCTTAAAAGGCACAACGATAACCGCGCAGTCTTACCGCGAAACGCAGGAAAACTTGAGCGAACAATTTGAGCGCACGGAAAATTATCTTTCGCTGACCGGACTTTTAATTCTGGTTCTCGGCGGTGTCGGCGTGTGGAATGTCGCGCGTATTTTTGTCGAGCAAAAGCGCAAATCCGTCGCCGTTTTGAAATGTCTGGGCGCAAGCGGAACACGCATTATCACCGTTTATCTTTTGCAGATTTTAGTATTGGGTTTTCTCGGAAGTCTTTTCGGCGTTTTATTAGCGCAACTCGGTTTATGGCTTGCCGAATGGCGTTTCGGTGCAGAACTACCGGCGAAAATGAGTTATGCGATTCATTTTTCTACGGCGTGGCAAGGCGTTCTTCTCGGCGTTTTAATTTCCTTACTTTTTTCCGCGTTGCCGCTTCTTCAGGTTCGCAACATCAAACCGCGCTTGCTTCTGCACGACGCGACCGGCGAAAAAACTCGTCGGCTCGACCTGACAAAAACGATTTTCGGCGCGGTTTCGCTCGCCGGACTTTTAGGTTTAGCCGCGTGGCAAGCCGGTTCGCTCAAGGTCGGCGCGTTTTTTCTTGTCGGTTTGAGTTTCACTTCGCTTTTTTTATATTTTGCCGCAGTTGTTTTAACTTTACTGCTCAAGAAAATCAAAAACTTCGGCTCGTTTTCCGTCAGGCAAGCTATCAACTCGCTGTATCGTCCCGGCAATCAAACGCGAATTATCTTGCTTGCAGTTGGATTAGGCGCGTTTGTTGTGCTTGCCGTTCAATCTTTGCAGGCGAATCTTGTGCGCGAATTCGATTTTACGCGCAATCAAAAACTGCCGAGCCTTTTTTTTATTGACATTCAAAAAAGCCAGATTGACGAACTCAAAAAAATCGTCGAACAGCGCACAAGCGAAGCTGTGCAGATTGTTCCGACAATTCGCGCCCGCATTGCTTTTGTCAACGGCGAACCTTTCGATTTTCAAAACCGCGAAACGCGCCAGCAGCAAGGCGTCATCGGGCGCGAATTTGCCGTTACATATCGCCCTAATCTGGACGAAAACGAAACAATTCTTTCGGGAAATTGGTGGAATGATGGCGCAAACACTGACGTGCCGGAAGTTTCGGTTGAAGAAGGAATGAGCAAAACGCTCGGCATAGATGTCGGCGATTGGATAACCTTCGACATTTCGGGCAGAAAAATTCAGGCGCGAGTCGCCAACATTCGTAAAATAGATTTACGCAACACGCGGACGGCTTTTGTCTTTGTCTTTCGTCCCGGCGTTCTCGATAAAGCACCGCAAACTTTTGTCGCCACCGTTTTGAAAAAACTTCCCGCCGTCGAACGCGCCAAACTCCAGCGCACAATTATTGACCGATTTCCAAACGTGCAAATTTTTGATGTCGCCGATATTGTCGCCGCCGTGCAAAAACTCGTCAATAATTTTGTGCTGGCAATTTCCTTTGTCGGAAGTTTCGTCATTTTAAGCGGAATTTTAATTCTCATCGGCTCAATCGCGCTGACCAAATCACAGAGAATTTATGAAAACGCAATTTTGAAAACTCTCGGCGCAAAACGCCCGACTTTAGCCGCGATTCTCCTTGCCGAATACGGACTTTTGGGCTTTTTAGCCGGAATCATCGGCGCGACTTTTGCTGCTGCACTTTCTTTTGCCGTGTCCCGTTATATTTTTGATATTGATTGGGAATTTGATTACTGGTTAATTCTGTCAGGGATTTTGATTACGACTGTTTTAGTAATGTTTATCGGTGTGGTTGCGAGTTTCGACGTTCTTTTCAGAAAACCTCTGGCAACATTGCGCTCACAATAGTTTGAGTTAAAGAAAATCTAGATTATCAAGAAAGTTCGTGATAATCTTGAAAATTGATGACAATACACAGTGCAAAAGATTCATTACAAGGTTCGGTCAAAGAACTTTACGCGAGAACTGTAACTCTCTCAGAAAAAAACGGCGATGTTCTGGAGGAGTTTCCATTCGTTCGATTGTTACGTTATGACAAAGCGGGCAATAAAATCGAGGAAGCGCATTACAATTCTGACGATTCTTTGCTCTTCAAAACTGTTTATGCTTACGACCCGACGGGCAAACTCGTCGAACAAGTAAATTTTGATGCGAATGAATCGCCGACGTTTAAGACGGTTTATGAATACGACTTCGACGGAAAATTGATTGAGCAAAAATCATTTGGGGCAGACGGCACTTTGGCAAATACGCTTTGCCCTGTTTATACAAATGAAGGATTACGAATTGAAGAAGAAACACTGCCGCTTTCCGAAGAAAATGGCGGTAGTTTTTGTCTTGTTGCTATTGAAGGAACTGATATGAGTTTTTCGGCTCAAGGCGGCGATAGAATGAGGAAGGTTTATGACGACAAAGGAAAACCGATTGAGATGACTCTTTACAACATTAAAGGAAAACGCACCGGCAAAATGCTGTTTGCTTATGATGATGAAAGATTGATAGAAGTATCAAACTACGGCGGCAGCAACGGGTTTTATCCCTGTGGAGAAAGAACAAAATGGCAGCGTATATTAGAACCCCTAACCATACGTTTAATTAAAATCTTTCTTCTTCTAAAGTGCATTTACAGCTTTGGCATCAGAGGCAAGTTGCGGAAAGCAGCGCGATGTATTCTTTATGGTCCTCTCGTTATATCAACCATATTTGTGTATGACGATAAAGGACAAGTTGTTGAAGAACAAACTCATTTTATTGGTTCGGTAATGATGAAAAGAACCTTCGCCTACGATGAAAAAGGCAACAAAGCCGAGGAAATTGAATACATAGATAAGGATTCCGTTCTGCAAAAGCAAAATTACAGTCGGGAATATGATTTTCAGGGAAATTGGGTTACGGAAACCATCTCTTGTCAGTTTCGGATGGAGGAAAAACGCGAACAATCAACCGTCATTACGAATCGAACTATCAGCTATTATTCAAGCTAACCATGCGGATTTATTTGAAAATCGTGATACAGGAAAGCCAAATCAATTTGGCTTTTACATCTGACCGAAATTCTGAATAAGCAGGCTTCATCAATCTATTGCGAACTTAAACACTTGAATTTATTTGCTCTCAAGCGCAAATGCCGTTATTATGGAAAATCGTTTATGTGTATTTTTCAACAATTTTAGAAACAATTAATTTAAGATAATAAAATATGTTCAGTGATAATTTCAGACGCGGCGAAGGAAAAGGAAAACTTGGGTAAAAAGTCATGCTGACAGTCAGAGGAAAAGTAGAAAACGGAAAAGTTCTGGTACTCGAACCGATTGGTGATTCTTACGAAGGAAAGGAAGTAATCATCACTTTAGCCGACGAGCCGGAATCGGAAAATCAAATTGGTTGGAAGAGATTGCTCTCAGTTATTGAGGAAAATCAGATTGATGCGGATGTTACCGATTTAGCTCATCAACACGACCATTATTTATATGGCACACCGAAGCGTGAAGATTGAGCCGCGTGAAAAAGTTTTTGCTGATACGGCGGCTTTCGTCGCGCTTTTGATTCGCAGAGATGAACATCATCAACCAGCGAATAAAATAATGGCTGAGTTGAGCGAGAAAGACACGAAACTATTTATTACTGAAATGGTTTTGTTTGAACTTGCCAACGCTCTTTCGGCAGTTGAGGTTCGAGCAAGAGCAATAATTTTAATTGATGAACTACGCTCGCTTCCAAATGTAGAAATCGTTTGGTCGAGCGTCGAACTTTTTGAAAAGGCTTGGTTGCTTTACCGCGAAAGAGCCGGATAAAGAATGGAGTTTAACGGATTGCGCGAATTTCGTCGTAATGCGCGAAAACGGAATAAATTTAGCTTTCACTTCCGATAAACATTTTGAGCAGGCGGGTTTTGTCAGGCTTTTGGAGAAATAAAATTATGCGCCCGTCGGCTTTTTATTTATCGGTTGCGCTGTTGGCTTTCGGGATTAGCGCAGTTTGATTATAAAATATGGTTGAAGGTGAAAATTATGAATTGGCAAAATAAAATCGTATCTGATAAAGACGTTTTGCTCGGCAAGCCGACAATCAAAGGAACGCGGCTTTCGGTTGAATTTATTATCGAACGGCTGGCGAGCGGTTGGACGCAGGAGCAACTGCTCGAAAATTATCCGCGCTTGTCGAGAGAAGATTTGCAGGCAGTTTTCGCTTACGTCTCCCATTGTTTCAAGGACGGTTTGATGTATGAATTTCCGGCGGAAACCGTATGAGAAAGTTTTTGCTAAAATAAACGCGAGGTAAAAAATTATGCAAAGTAGTATTCAAGAAGTTTATCGAGAGCAAATTCTACCGCTCGATGAAAAGGAACGGTTAAAGCTCGCCGCGCTTATCATCAGCGATATTTCAAACAAACCGGAAACAAACGGCGAAACAAAAAGCACAGGCGGTATAAGAGAGATGTTCGGCAGTTGGAGCAGCGGCAATCCAAGTTCGTCCGACAACGAGCAAATTGATGCCGATTTAGCCCGCGCTTATGCCGATACGCACGATAACGAATAAAATGTTGATTGACACTTCCGGTTTTTTCAGCCTTTATGATGAAGCCGACGAATATAATCGGCAAGCGGTTTCGTTTTACGAAGCGGCGGTTGTAAAGCGTCTGACGACAAATTACGTTTTAGCCGAATATACCGCGCTTGCCCACGTGCGCGGCGTTCCGCGTCGGGAGATTATCAAGTTCAGCAGTCGAATTTTAGATGATAAAGATGTCGAGATAATTTGGGTCGGCGAAAACCTACATCGCCAAGCCGTCGCGCTTCTGCGGGAAAGAGCCGACAAAACTTATTCGCTGTGTGATGCCGCAAGTTTCGTCGTGATGCGCGAACGCGGAATTTCCGAATCTTTAACCACCGACAAATATTTTCGTCAGGAAGGTTTTGTCAAACTTTTGGAGAAATAAAATTATGCGTCATCGGGCTTTTTGTTTGACGGTTGCTCCGTATTAAAAATAATGGAACAAAATAATAATAATGAGAGCGAAATCCCTGTTCGCAAAATATTTATTTCTTATAGTCGGTCAAATGACGAATATGTTAATAAAGTCCGTGAACTTGCCGAAGAACTTGCTAATCACACGATGGATGTTGAATTAGACCAATGGTCTTTGAAAGAAGGCGATGACAAGTTTGTTTATATGGAACAAATGGTTAACGACCCGACAATTGATAAAGTTATTATTTTGCTCGATAAAAAATATAAAGAGAAAGCAGACGGTAGAAAAGATGGCGTAGGAACTGAAACTACTATTATGACACCGAAGATTTATGCAGATGTTGTTGAAAAGCGCGGCAAACAAAAGTTCATTCCTGTCATAATGGAGCGCGACGCTGAAACGGGCAAAGAATTCGTTCCAACATTTCTTGATGGTAGGATATATATTGATTTGACCGACGCTGACCATTATGCAGAAAAATTTGAAGAGTTAGTGCGGGCAATCCACGACAAACCGATTTATAAAAAACCAGTGCCGGGTAAAGCACCTTCGTATTTATTAGAAGATGAAGGAACAAATTTGGGAACATCTGGTCGAGCGCGTCGAGCAATTGAGTTTTTGGTGAATGATAAACCACAGGCTCTTAATGCTGTCAAAGATTACTTTACTCTTGTCACAGAAAATCTGAGGATGTTTGATTTCCCACCGGAAACTCAACAAATGATTGACGAATCAATTATTGAAAAAATTCAGGAAATCACACC
Organism: Acidobacteria bacterium 5-1; assembly: GCA_002050455.1. Taxonomy (GTDB): domain Bacteria; phylum Acidobacteriota; class Blastocatellia; order Pyrinomonadales; family Pyrinomonadaceae. The sequence continues at coordinate 6,821 of MWZA01000162.1, forward strand.
TTTACGCGATGAAATTGTTGACGTATTTTCAGCCATTGCTAGATACAGAGAGGATTCGGCAATTTATGAAGAGATTCATAATTTCTTTGAACAATTGTTGCCTTATTTTGAATATAGAAATGATGGTGACTCAAATCATCAATGGGCGGCTGACCATTACAAATTTTTTGGTTACGAATTATTTTTATACGCCGTTGCCGCATTACTAAGATTTAAAAGATTTGGGCAATTAAATAAGCTAACAGAACAAGGATATTATTTTTCGGGTTCTCCTTACTCAAGAAATCAAAATTCTCTTTTATCGTTCTTAAAATTTAATACATACTCAGAAGCATTACAAAATTATAATAAAAGACAACAACGGCAATACCTTTCAGTTGAAGCTCATTATATGAATAAAAGAGCAATTAGAAAAGATTTTACGTTTGAGGATTTGATGCAGGCTGATTTTCTTCTTTTCCTTCTTTACCAAATAGATGATAAGGAAAGTTCAAATACTTTTTGGGTTTCGTGGTATCCTTCTACACTGACGTTTGCAGAGTATAGAGATAAACCTTTTGAAGTATTTTCAAGAAGTCAATCACGTAAATTCTTCGACAAATTCAAAGTTTGTTTGCGAAATGCTTCAAAGGAAGAATTATCAGATTTATTTGAGAAAATTAAAGAAAATAAAGAAAGTCGCTTTGGAAGAAGATGGGCAAATCTTTCTTCTTTCACTGGAATTGACCAAATCGTAACCAGACCATAGTCCAAGAATGATGGAGTAAAACTTGGAAAAATCCTCATTATTTGTTAGCCTTTAGCTTGCATCTCTGCATCAAACACCAAAATTTTATTCAGCTTTTTATATTAAACGATTATGTTCAGTGATAATTTCAGGCGCGGCGAAGGGAAAGGGAAGGGAAAGACCGGCTCGAAAGCCGCGTCGAAACTTGCCGATATTGGTTGGAAGGCGTTTCAGGCGATTAATAAATCTTTGCCCGAAGGCGAATCAATTACGCCGAATTGGGCGGCAGAACCTTTATTAAAATCTTATGAGCGCACCGCGCCGCCGCTCGGATTTCCGCGCGAAACCGATTCGCTTTGCCCGACGTGCGTTAAAAACGTGCGTAATGGTGTGATTGATAAAACGATTCCACTCGAAATTCTGATGAACTCGCATCCGGGCGAAATCAAAGCGCAGATAACGGAAGAAAACGGGCAAGTCGTGATGCGGAAAACCTGCCCGACGCACGGCGAGTTTGTTGACGTGATGGCGACCGACCCGAAGTTTCTGGAAAGAATCGAATCGCTGTTTTACGGGCGCGATTTCAAAGCGGCTGAAGACAAGCACGTTCATCATCACGGAACTTCGGACATTAAATTCGGACGCGGCGCGGTGTTGACCGTTGATTTGACGAATCGCTGCAATATGATGTGCAATCCGTGTTTTATGGACGCTAATCAAGTCGGCTACGTTCACGAACCGACGTTTGAGGACACGAAACAGATTCTCGACAACGCGGTTTCGTTCAAGCCGCGACGACAAATCATCATTTTATTTTCCGGCGGCGAGCCGACGATTGCGCCGCACTTTTTGGAATCGGTCGCTTACGCGAAAAAGATTGGTTTTTATCGAATCTTAGCCGCGACAAACGGAATTCGTTACGCCGAAGACATTGAGTTTTGCAAAGCGGCGAAAGCGGCTGGACAACACGGCGTTTATCTGCAATTCGACGGAACTTCGGAAGAAAAGAATAAACATCGCGGCGTCGGCAACTTGTTCGACGTGAAATTAAAAGCGATTGAAAATCTCGCGTCCGTCGGCATTAAAGTTACCTTGGTGACGACAATTGTTAATACAATCAACAACGACGCAATCGGCGATATCGTAAAATTTGCGGCGCAGAACATTGATAAAGTTCAGACGATTGCATTTCAACCGGTTTCGTTCACCGGACGCGACGAAGACGTTTCCGACGAAGTGCGAATCCAGCAACGCTATACTTTGGCGGGAATGACACACGATTTGAAAGACCAACTTGACGGAACTCTCCAGCCGTTACGCGATTGGTTTCCACTTTCGTCATATTCGGCGTTCACTTCGGTGATGGATATGCTGCAAGGCGCGGATGCTCCTTGGGGCTGGTCGTCGTGTAATTGTCATCCGAACTGCGGAATTTTTACGCTGATTGTCGTTAATAAAAATACGGGTGCGATGACTTCGCTGTTCGACTTCTTCAACTATGAGCAGTTTATGAAAGATGTCGCCACAATCACCGACACGGCTCGCGGCAAAAAGCTGACGATGGCGCAGCTTGGAATGGCGATTATGCGGAATTACGACGCATCAAACGCGCCCGAAGGTTTTCCTGTTTCGCAAATCTTAAATCTATTTAAACCTTCGTCGGCTGATTCAAATTCCGACCGCAACGATAGAATGAAAGCGCAGCCGAAAGACGATTCTGAAGATATGTGGCGCGTTCTCTGCGTCGAAGGAATGTGGTTTCAGGATTTATTCAACTACGATTTTCGCCGCACGGAAATGTGCGTTATTCCTTACGGCACACAGGAGGGCGAGATTTCGTTTTGCGCCTACAACACCGGAGTCGGCTGGCGGCAGATTGTCGAAGAAATGAACAAAACCGCGTCTTTAGCCGAGTGGTATAAAGAAAACGGACGCCACGACGTTTATGCGAAAGGCAAAGCCGTTCCGAACATCGCCAAAACGCGCAGTTTGAGTTTGCCTGTAATTGCGAAAGTCTTACAGGAAGATTTGGATAAACCGGCTGTCACGCCGTATCTGGTCGAAGATGAAGAAAACGAGAAAATCGGAGTTTAATTAATAATCAACGAATAAAGGGAGATAAAGAAAATTATGCCAGACGAAAGAGATGTTACACATGACAAAAAGTGTTGGACGAACACAAAGGTGAAAAACTTGAAATAATCGGCGAACATCCCGAACACGCGCCGCAGCCGGGAAAAAAACGCCGCAGGAAGATTTGATTGACGAAGACGCGATTGACGAGAGCGGCAATCTGATTTACGATGGCAAAGACGAAACGGGCGCGAAATAATTTTGAATTCAAAAATACAAAGCGTTCAAATTTAATAAAATTTTATCAAAAGAGGAGAAAAAAATGTCAGTAGCAAAAAACATCGAAATTACATCAACATCAACCACAGGTTTTGAGGATGCAATCAATAAAGGAATTCAGAGAGCCTCGAGAACAATTGACAATGTGCGCGGAGCGTGGGTAAAGGAACAAAAAGTTGAGATAAGTAACGGTAAAGTCAGCGAATATCAGGTTGTGATGATTTTGACTTTTGTTTTGGATTCGGGCGAAGGCGTGGAAAATGAAGCTAAAATGAGAAATAAAGATAAACAAAAAACTAAAAGGAAATAAAATCTTCAGAGTTATTGTTTGAGCGATGATGAATGCTTGCTGTCAAAGTATTCATCATTTTTCTTTTGGCGCATTGTAACCCTTTCGAGTTCTGATATTTAGATTCGGACGCGCAACCCTCAATTCAATAGAACGCCATTTGCCGTCTTTTTTAGTGTTTGAAGGCTGATAACCAAGCGTGTATTGAACGCCGAGTTCTTCAACGATACTTTTGAATGCCTCGCGCATAGCAATGCCGCCCGGAGTTGCGACAAAAATCCCGCCGCTTTTTTCAGCAAAATTTTTTAATGCACCTTGACTTTGCATTCTTTCGCGTCCGCCGGTATTTATCGCCGACATATCAACCGTGTAGATTGTAACATTGGAAGCAAGCGCGTTTTTTAGGGCTTTATCGGCAGAGCGTCCGCTTTTATTGTCCGCGCCGTCGGAGAGAACGATGATTGCCTTTCGTTTTTCAGGTCGTTTTTCAAGTTCCTGCGCTGCTTTATAAATCGCGTCATTTAAGGCGGTATATCCGTCGGCTTTTAAATCAAAAACTCTTTCGGAAATATCGCGGCTGTTGGAAAAATCCTGCACAAGCGAAATTTTTGAATCAAAATTATAAATTGCCGCGACATCATTCGGACGCAGACCGTCGAGAAAATTTATTGCGGCGGAACGCGCCATCGAAACGCGCTCTTCCATACTTCCTGAAGTATCCAGCAGAATTACTGCCGCAAAAGGTGTTTCTGCTGCTTGGAAAAAATCAATTTTTTGTTCTTTTCCGTCTTCAAAAATTTTGAATTGAGGTTGTTTCAAGCCCGCAACAATTTTGCCGTTGTTATCGCTGATGGCGGCATTTAGGATGACGATAGAAGATTCGATGTTGATAACCTGATCATCATTTTGGGCAAAAGTCGGTAGAAAAAGGCAACAGAAAATAAAAGAAAAAAGTAGTAAATTTAGGCTTAATTTGAGCATAAAATTAACAAGTAAGACATCTAATTTTTCCCGTTTTGAATAAAACTGACAATTTTTAAAAGCGCGTTGGAATTTTCAATCGCCACAACCGAAATGCTGTAAGGAGTGCATTTCTTTAATTCATCAAGCAAAAATGTGGTTTTTTCCTGCAAAGTTTTAACTGCTGTCGGCATTGTCGGAGTAATAATTTCATCCGAGTCGGAGTCATCGCCGCCGAGTTCTTTACGAATTCTTTTGACAAGTTTTTCTAAACGGTCAATTTTTTTCCAGTCTTCAGCAGAAAATGTGTTTTGTTTATCAAAGGAACTTCCGAGTTCTGCGCTGAGTTTTGCGGCTTCTTCTCCGCGCTCAATTAACTCTTCGTAATCCCTTTTCTCGCGGTCAATGCGGTTTTTGGCAAGCGATTCCTTGACGTTTTTCGGCACATCTTCTTTTGACTGATTTGGTCTGCCGCTTGAAGTAGAAGCATCCGGCAGATTTATCTGTCCATTTACGCAGACGACTGCCGCTGCAAACAGAAAAATAACAAATATCAATTGAAAAAGTTTGAAAATCATTTTCTTTTCCCAACAAATTATTGGTCGGTTTCGGGTTGGGCGTCAAGCGAAATTCCCGTAACCATCTCAACAAGTTTCACTAAAAAATCATCTTCGGCTTCGCCGGAACTTTGAAGAGTTGTCCACTCGGAACTCAAACCGTTTTCCGAACGACCTTCAATTTTGGCGGTTACTGAAATATTATTTTGGATGCCGTCAATTGACTGCACCTCGATTGTCAGAGTGTAGCGTCCGCGTGTCCACGCCGTATCCGAATTCGGCAGCACGGCATAACGGTTCAACTCGTTTCGCGCAATCACCGGACCTTTGGCAAAAACATACGGCGTGGTTACGATAATGCCGTCTTTTGCTCTTGAAGCCGCTTCGTCAACGACAATTTTCTGCTCCTTTAAAACTTCAAGAATGTTTCCGACCAAAATATCGCGGCGCGAGTTCATTTTATAAGGATTTGCAAGCGGCGGACGGACTTTTGTTTTTCCTTTTCCCCAGTCAAAAGAGCGATTTGTCGGAGTATTGGTTTGTGTTTGCGGAGTGGTTTTGTTTCCGACCTCTTTGATTTTATCAGTTTGCGTGTCGATGCCTTTCTGGGCAGAAACCACTGAGGTAAAAATAAATAACGCGGAAACAAGATAAAGTAAATTTTTCATAAAATAAAAATCCCGACACGAATCTAACAATTCTAAATATATCGTAAAATTGTTTGAAAACCAAAGGTTTGATGTTTGGAAAAATTTATTAGTTGCAAAAGCGGATTTATTCTTTTGGATTTGTATTTTGTTGTATTTCCCACAGAATAAGGTGTTTTAGAAATGCGTGGTGAGCCGCAAAACGGGCAATGGTAAAACCCGCCAAACCGTCTAGAAATCCGCCTTTTAAGATAAAAGTTTGCAGAAAAGCCGCAGAACCGGCGGCGGCGATTTTTATCGGCGAAGTTCGTTTGCCGCGCTCATACATTTGGCGGGCGGCAAGCGGCGCGTAGCGTGTTCCAATCATTTTGTGGTGATGAGCGGCATTTTCAAAACTGTAATGCAAAATGTCGCCCGTAAGTTTTCCGGTCTTGGCGTTTTCCTGCATCTGGACAGATTCGTGTATTAAAACGTCCTTCCATTTTCCCTTTCGGCGATTGAAAAAACGCAGCTGCCAATCGGGATACCAACCGCCGTGGCGAATTGGGCGATTCATATAAAAAGACAGACGCGGAATTCTGTAACCGTCGGCTAACTTGTTTTCAGGCGTGTTTTTTAACTGCAGAATCTCGGTTTTTAATTTGTCAGAAACACGCTCGTCAGCATCAAGACTGAAAATCCAATCGTGCGAAGCGTTTTCAACTGCAAATTGTTTTTGTTGAGAAAATCCCTGCCATTTGTTAATCAAAACTTTTACTCCGAGAGATTCGGAGATTTTTCTCGTGTTGTCGGTGCTTTTAGAATCAACAACCAAAATTTCATCAGCCCAAGCAACCGATTTGATTGCTTGGGCGATATTTTTTTCTTCGTTGTAAGTAATTATGACGGCGGAAATTTTCACAGAAGAATTTTCGCAGACTTCAAGTAAAACTCAAAGAGTCGGCGAATCAACTCTGGAAGTAATATATTAAGTTTTACTTTTCATCCATCGGCGAATCAACCTCGATATTATTCAAACGGAAAGTTGTCGAAGTAGCTTTTTGCAAATCGGACAACGCTTTATTGTAATCGGTTTCGGCGCGGATTTCCGCATTTCGCGCATTTGTTAAAGTGTTTTCGCGCTGGAAAAGCAGAAATGTAGTTGAGCGTCCGACTTCAAAAAGTTTGCGTTCGCCTTCGAGTTGGATTTCGGCGTTTTCACGCGCTCGTCGCGCCGTTAAAACTCTCTGCCGCGCCGTTTCAACCGCTTGCACGGCGTTGCGGACTTCGGCAATAACGGTTTGTTCCTGAGAACGCATCTGGGCATCGGTTTGCTGCTGCTGGATTCGCGCGCCTGCCAAATTTGCCTTTGCCGTTTGATTTTGTAAAGGAAACGAAAAAGTTACGCCAACCGAATAATTCGGCGAGTCGGTGCGAAAGAGATTTCTCAACGATCGAAATGAGCCGCCGTTTAGAAAATTCGGCGTGCCTTGCGGCGTAACTTGCGGTATGTCATTTAGAGTAAGCGGCGGCAGAAACGGATTTTGTCCGGCTCGTAATATATTTATTTGCGAAAGCAGAAAAGAATCCGCGTTGGTCGCAACGCCGGGGACAATAATCGGAAATGGCGTGGTCGTTGATAAATTTTGACCGCCGAGAGATAAACCTCCGAGTGAAAAAGAAGAAACTAAATCAATCTGCGGTTTGGTTTGATTTTTGAAATAGTCTATATCAATCGTATTGATTTCCTTTTGCAGTCGCAGGCGATTAAGTTCGGGGCGATTGTCAATTGCATCTTTGACTGCATCATCAACAATAATCGGTTCATCGCTGATTACAGGTTTGTCGGTTGGGACAATTGATTCCGACCATTCCGGCGCATTCGGGTCACGCAGAAGAAGCGTTTTTAAAGTGTTTTCCGTAAGCGAAACTTGTTGCGTGGCAAGCAAAACGTCGCCTTCACGATTTGCAAGTTCGGTGGCAACTTCGGCGCGGGCAAGCGGCGCGGCAGCACCGGCTTCGATGCGAGCTTCGACTTGACGCAGATTTTCTTTGGCTAAATTCAAATTCGCCAAGCGGTTTTGCTGGTCGCGCAGCGCAAAAACCAAATCCCAATAAGCACGTTGAACCTGCGCGATGACATCCATGGTCTGTCGGCGAAAATCGGCATCGGATTGCTGCAGGCGTTTGCGCTGAATTTTTATCTGCCTTCGCGTATTGTCAATGCTGAAATTGCGAAAAAGCGGCTGCGTATAATTTACGCCCACATTGCTGAAATAAGTTGTGGTGGCGGAAGTTCCAAGCGCGGAAGTTTGATTAAAAGTCGTGTTGTTTTGCGAGTTTCTGCCGGTCTGACTGTTGTTGAAAAATGAACTGATAGTGCCGCCGCCGCGCCGGATAAGTTTGTCAACTCCCGCGTTCACGCGAAAATCGTTGGAGGCGGTTGAGCCGGTTGTAGAACTTCTTGAAAATGTCGGGGCAACGGTAAAAATCGGGTCATAATTTCCGAGAAGCGAGCGCAATTGGGTTTCCTGAAAACGCACGTCATCACGCGCCACTTCAATATTGTTATTGTTTTCCAGAGCTTTACGAATCGCTTCGTTGAGCGTCAACGGCATAGTTTGCGAGGTTTGCACTCCAACTCGATTTAACAAAGTCGAGGAACTATTCGCCGACATTTCTACCGGCTTTTTATTGAAAACTTTTACGTCTTCCGTTAAAGTCTGGGAAAATTCTTTTTTACCGGCTTTGGTGTCGGCAATTTGCGGTTTGCTGTCTTCGGTTTGGGCGAAAGTTTGTGCTGCGCCCGCATTAAGCAAAAAAAGCAAAAAGACGGAAAGACAACAGAAAAAAATAAAACGCTTAGATAGTTTCATTAAATATAGCTCCGAATTTTGAATTTATTATTAAAAATGAATATAAACTCAAAATTTTCTACGCTCAAAAGATTTTGATTGTTTCAATAATTTGACTTGCGCCCGATGAGAACAAATTTAATTTAATTGTTTATAATGGATAAATAAGGGAAACTTTGAACTTTAACGAGATATAAGTTATCTTCAAGTTTTTATTACACAAAGTTATTTCAGGAGGAATTTTTCAAGAAATGGCGATTAAAGTAGGCATAAACGGTTTCGGACGCATCGGGCGCAATGTCATGCGAGCCGCGCTCGGCGACAAAGATATTGATTTTGTTGCGGTTAATGATTTAACCGACACGAAAACTTTAGCACACCTTTTAAAATATGATTCGATAATGGGAAATCTTGAACACGATATTACCGCCACCGAAAATTCAATAAAGGTTGACGGCGACAAATTTCGCGTTTTTTCGGAGAAAGATCCGGCGCAGATTCCTTGGGACGAAGTCGGTGCGGAAATCATTATCGAATCAACCGGCAGATTTACAAAGGCGGAAGAGGCGGGAAAACATCTGCGCGGTTCGGTCAAAAAAGTTATTATTTCCGCGCCTGCCAAAGGCGAAGACGTGACGATTGTTCTCGGCGTGAACGAAGAAATGTATAACGCGGACAAGCACGACATCATTTCAAACGCATCCTGCACGACGAATTGTCTGGCACCGGTTGCCAAGGTGATTCACGAAAAATTTGGTATCAAAAACGCGCTGATGAATACAATCCATTCTTATACAAACGACCAGCAATTATTGGATTTACCGCACACGGATTTGCGTCGTGCGCGAGCCGCCGCGCTTTCGATGATTCCGACTTCAACCGGCGCGGCAAAAGCCGTCGCGCTGGTCATTCCCGAACTCAAAGGCAAATTCGACGGCATTTCCGTGCGCGTCCCGACTCCGAATGTGTCCTTAGTTGACGTGGTGATGAACGTCGAAAAGGAAACTTCGACCGAAGAAGTTAATCAAGTTTTGAAAAACGCGGCAAACGAAGAACTTAAAGGCATTTTGGCATTTTCGGAAGAGCCGCTCGTTTCAATAGACTTTCGCGGTAATCCGAATTCTTCGATTGTTGACGCGGAAAATACAAAAGTCATCGGCGGCACAATGGTAAAAATTCTTTCGTGGTATGACAACGAATGGGGTTATTCATGCCGCGTGCGCGATTTAGTGAAGTTTATTGCGGACAAAGGTTTATAATTTATTATAAAATAGATTCTTGAGTGATGAATAACATCTTTGATTCATCACTCGCCTTTCAAAAATTATTTCTTGATTTCCCACAAATTTATGAAGAACAGAAAAATCTTTTCCTTTCTTATATTATTCGTCTGGCTTTTTGCCGCGAATGAAAATATCTCTGCGCAAAGAAGAAAGTCTCCGCCAAAAAAGAATGTCGTCGTTAAATCTGCAAAAATAATCTCCGTCATTCTGCCGCGAAATTTACTTCCCGAACAGCAAAGACGATTAGACACTTTCAATTTCGTTTGGCAAACAATCAAAAGCAACTATTTCGACCAAACTTTCAGCGGGCTTGATTGGGACAAAATAAAAAAAGAATTTGAACCGCGCGTACTGAAAACGGCGAGCGATAATCAACTGCACGACATTTTGCAGGAAATGATAAATCGTCTTGACCGTTCACATTTTGCAGTTATTCCGCCGGAAGTTTATCAAGCAATCGAACGAGCGAAAGCCAAAGCCAAAGCAAAGGAGAAAAAACAAAGGGCAACTGATGATAAGGAGAATTCTGAAGAAGAAGTAACGGAAGAAGATCTAATTTCCGAAGATTATTCAGCGCGATTTGGCATCGGAATTGATTTGCGCCTGATAGATAATCGGTTTGTCATCACACGAATTGAAAAGAATTCGGCGGCGGAAACTGCCGGATTGAAAGCCGGTTACGCAATTGAAAAAATCAATGATGTTTCGCTCGCCGAGCTTTTAAAACAAATCGAAATTTATTACGCGAACATCCGAAACTTCAAAAGACATCTGCCCGCTCAAATAGTTGATTCAATGCTCAATGGCGAAGAAGACAGCTTTGTAACGCTGAGTGTTGCGGGCGAAACCAAGCCGTCAAAAGAATTTAAAATTCAGCGCGAAAAATTAAAAGGCGAAGCCGTTTCGCTCGGAAAAAATTATCCCGAACAATTTCTAAAATTTGAAACCGCTTCGTTAAATGATGAGGTCGGATTTGTCAAATTTAATCTTTTTGCCTTGCCGGTCGTCGAAAAGTTTTGCTCCGCGCTAACGCAGTTAAAAGACAAAAAGGCGATTATTATTGATTTGCGCGGAAACGGCGGCGGAATTCTCGGTTCACTAATCGGACTCGGAGGAATGCTGACGGAAAAATCAATTGATTTAGGAACATCAATTTATAAAGTCGGCAGCGAAAATATGTCTGCTTTGTCAAAAGCCAAAAATTACAAAGGCAAACTCGTCTTTTTGGTTGATAATCAAACCGTTTCGGCGGCGGAAGTATTTGCGGCGGCGTTGCAGGAAAACAGACGGGCGTTGATTGTTGGCGAAAAAACGGCGGGCGAAGCGTTGCCGGCGGTTTCTGTCCAGCTTCCGACCGGCGCAGTTCTGCTTTATCCAATCGCCAATTTTAAAACGCGCAACGGAAATTTTCTCGAAGGCAAAGGCATCGAGCCGAATTACGTCGTCGCGCTTGACAGAAAATCGCTGCTCGCGGGCGAAGATAAACAACTCGAAACGGCTTTGCGTATTATCAAGGAAAACAAGGATTTCCCGAAATCGTTGGAAGGAGCGATAACAATATTAACCGAAAATAGAAATTCTCCGCCGCCTGCGCCAAAACCAATACCGGTGCCAATCGGAAAGAAGCTGGCGGAAGTTACAATTAGAGCCGAAAATCCTCCGCTGCCGCCGAAAACAGTTGATAAAAAAGATGAGAAAGCCTTGCGGGTTATCGCTGATTTTGTCAATAAAATCGGTGGCGCGGAAGCCTTTACTAAAATCAATTCCTACATCTTGAAAGGAAAATCCGCCGTTGATGTCAGAGGTTCAAAGGCTGATTTGGAGATAAGTATTTTTCGCCAAAAACCGGGTAAATACGCTGAAATTATGAAATCGGATGTTCTCGGCGAGGTCAGGCAAGTTTATAATGGAAAAAAATCCTTCGTCCAAGCCGATTACGGTCTTGACACAGATTTAACGACCGAAGTTGATACGGCAAGAATCGAGATTTTTTCGCCGATAAACAATTTAATAAAGAATGATGCGTTTAAATCTCTAACTTACCAAGGAATTTTTGACCGGCAGGGCAGAAAGGCGCATATTATCGAAGCGGAAACGGCGGAATATACAAACGTCGCAATGGCATTCGATGTTGAAACCAAATTATTGGTCAGTTATATCCAACAGTTTTACGGCGTTTCATACGGCGATTATCGCCAAATCGAAAATCTTCTGCTTCCATTCGACATCGAAAGAGAAGGCTTTATGAACATCGAACTTGAGGAAATAAAACTTAACCCGGCGATTGAAGAAAGCATTTTTATGAAAAAGGAAAACTGCTTCGACCGCGGGAATTAAACATTTGAATTATGGACAAAAAAACAATCAAAGACATAGACGTTAAAGGCAGACGGGTTTTTATCCGAGTTGATTTCAACGTGCCGATAAAAAACAATGTAATCGAAGATGATACGCGCATCAGAGGCGCGCTTCCGACGATTGAATACGCGATGGAACAAGGCGCGAAAGTCATTCTCGCATCGCATCTCGGACGACCTTTAAAAGATAAACAGAAGGCGGAAGAAAAGGGAATGCCTTATGATGTAAGTAAATACAGCCTAAAAACGGTTTATGAATATTTGCGCCAAATACCCGAATTTCAAGATATTTCGACACGCGGCGATGAACCTGTCGAAATGCCGAAAGACGGAACTGCATTGGGCAGAGCCGAAGTCAAAAACGATAAAATCTTTTTTGCCAATGATTGTGTCGGCGAAGAAGTCAAACAAAAAATCAATCAATTAAAAGAAGGCGAAGTTTTACTGCTTGAAAATCTTCGACTGCACGCCGGAGAAGAAAAGAACGATGAAGATTTTGCCAAACAACTCGCCGAACTCGCCGACGTTTATGTCAACGACGCTTTTGGCGCGGCGCACCGCGCACACGCTTCAACGGTTGGCATAACAAAATTTGTTGATACGGCGGTCGCCGGTCTTTTGATGGAAAAAGAACTCGAATTTTTATCGAAAGCCTTGGACAATCCCGAACGCCCGTTTGTGGCAATTTTAGGCGGCGCGAAAGTTTCCGATAAAATTCCCGTCATCGAATCTTTGATTGAACGCAAAGTTGATAAATTACTTATCGGCGGTGCGATGGCTTACACATTTTTTAAAGCAAACGGCTACACTGTCGGCAAATCTCTCGTCGAGGACGAGATGATGCCAAAGGCGAAGGAAATAGAACAAATGGCGCAAGAGCAAGGCGTGGAATTGCTTTTACCAACCGACCATCAGGTTGTTGACAGCTACGACCCGCTTAATTCACGCAAAACTATTCCCGTAGATTTTACCAACACCGGCTTAGTCGGTTTAGACATCGGCGCGGAAACTATTGACATTTTCAAAAATGCAATTAAAGGCGCGAAAACAATCCTCTGGAACGGACCGATGGGAATGTTTGAAGAAAAGCCGTTTGACGAAGGCACAATAGCGATTGCCAAAGCTGTTGCCGAAGCGACAGAAAACGGCGCGACTTCAATTGTCGGCGGCGGCGATTCGGTTTCGGCGGTCAATCAAGTCGGACTCGCCGACAAGATTTCGCATATTTCAACCGGCGGCGGCGCGACACTCGAATTCTTAGCCGAGGATGTTTTGCCCGGTGTTGAGGCGTTGGATGATAAATAGATCTTTTTACTTTTTAAATAAATTAGATTCAGCCGCGAGAAACGAAAACATTCCTCATCATGCGGGTTTTCAGAAAACAAAGGTTGTAAAAAGCCTGTCAGACAATTACAATCAGAGTTTGAGTTTTAAGGGCGCAGCATTCGCTTTGAAACCAACGAAAGTAAAGAAACTTTCATCAAAGAAAGTAATTAAAATTGGAAGATAAACTTTCAATCAAATTGATGAAGGTTAATTTTGGAGGCTATAAATTTGAGTTCTAAAGCAAAACAATTTCTATTGTGGTTGATGATTATCTCTGGCTCGTTGGTGTTTGTCTGGTTTTTACAAACTAAACAAACAAGTAATCCCGAAGAAATTTCGTTTGACCGAGCCTTAACCCAGCTTAGAAATAAAGAAATAACCGAAGCGACCATCAGGCAATCGCAGCTGGAGTTAGTGGACAAAAATAAACAGAAATTATTTGCCCAGCTTGATGCCAGCGACGCGCCGCGCGAAGCCATTCTTAAAGCGGCAGATGAATCAGGCACAAAGGTCAATCTTGAGCCGGCATCAAGTGGTTGGGGTTGGATTTTGTTGATAAATGCCCTGCCGTTCCTTCTGCTTATCGGATTTTTAGCCTTTACTTTGAGGCAGATGCAGGCAGGCGGCAACAAAGCACTTAGTTTCGGAAAATCAAAAGCAAAACTGCTCAACAATCAGCAAAAGCGCGTTACATTTAAAGATGTCGCGGGTGTGGACGAAGCCAAAGAAGAATTGCAGGAAATTATCGAATTTCTTAAAGACCCGCAAAAATTTCAAAAACTCGGCGGCAAAATTCCGAAAGGCGTTTTGATGGTCGGACCTCCGGGAACAGGAAAAACGCTCTTGGCAAAGGCTATAGCCGGAGAAGCCAATGTTCCTTTCTTTTCAATCTCCGGTTCGGATTTTGTCGAAATGTTCGTGGGTGTGGGAGCTTCCCGCGTTCGTGATTTGTTTGAACAAGGCAAGAAAAACGCGCCGTGTATTATTTTTATTGACGAAATTGATGCGGTCGGCAGACATCGCGGTGCAGGACTCGGCGGCGGACACGATGAACGCGAACAGACTTTGAATCAACTTCTCGTCGAAATGGACGGTTTTGAATCAAACGACGGCGTTATTCTGGTTGCTTCGACAAACCGACCTGACGTGCTTGACCCGGCGTTGCTTCGTCCGGGAAGATTTGACCGCCGCGTGGTTGTCGGCAGACCTGACGTAAAAGGACGCGATGCAATTTTGAAAGTTCACACGCGCAAAATCCCGCTTGATGAAAATGTTGACATCAATGTTATTGCTCGCGGAACTCCCGGATTTACCGGCGCGGATTTGGCGAATATCGTCAACGAAGCGGCTTTGAACGCGGCGCGTTACAATAAAAAAGTGGTCGGAATGACCGATTTTGAAATTGCCAAGGACAAAGTAATGATGGGCGCGGAGCGCAAAAGTATGGTTTTGTCAGATGAGGAAAAGAAACTTACCGCATATCACGAAGCTGGTCATACGCTCGTCGGTTTAAAAGTTCCGTCAGCTGATCCGGTGCATAAAGTTTCTATTATTCCGCGCGGAATGGCTCTCGGCGTAACAATGCAGTTGCCAGAAGGTGACCGCCACAGTTACACGAAAGAATATCTGTTGAGCCAGATTGCGATTTTAATGGGCGGAAGGCTTGCCGAAGAAATTTATCTCGGCGAAGATTTTGTTACAACCGGCGCGTCGAACGACATTGAACGCGCGACAGAACTTGCTCGCTCGATGGTTTGCGAATATGGAATGAGCAAGCTCGGACCGCTGACTTTCGGCAAAAAAGAAGAGCAAATCTTTTTGGGACGCGAAATTTCGCAGCATCGTGATTATTCGGAAGACACGGCGATAAAAATTGACCAGGAAGTCAAGAAAATTATTGCCGAACAATATGAAATTGCAAGAAAGGTTATCAAAGAAAACGCCGATGCAATGGTGCGGCTTGCCGAAGCGTTGCTTGAAAGAGAAACGCTCGACGGCGTGCAGATTCGCCGCGTGGTTGCGGGACTTCCGCTTGATGATGATTCTTCTTCCTCAGACGATGGCGACGGAACTAAAAAAGAGGAAACTTCGCGCAATCCGTTTAAGAAACCGATTCTGCCGCCGATAACCGGAAATAATCCGGCGACG
The DNA here is from genome assembly GCA_002050455.1 of Acidobacteria bacterium 5-1. Lineage (GTDB taxonomy): Bacteria > Acidobacteriota > Blastocatellia > Pyrinomonadales > Pyrinomonadaceae. Next base: position 22,301 of record MWZA01000162.1, read on the forward strand.
GCTTGACAGAAGTCAAAAGTAAAAAGTAAAAAGGCAAAAGTTAAGGATTGAGTCTTTGCTTTTGCCTTTTTTGTTATGCAGGACTATCTCAAGAATCGAAGATTCTGACGGCAAACTATTAGCTGTTCACTATTAACTATCAACTATCTTTCGATAAAAGAAGGTTTTCCTTTGCAAATCAGTTAAAAGTGTAGAGTGAATAGTTAACAGGTTTTGCTTTTTTTCTGCATTTTGAGAAAGCCCTATTATGAATAAAATTTGGCGGACATCAAAACGAGAGATTGTCTATTCTGACAAAACGCTTGTAATGGCGATTCTGAATGTTACACCCGACAGTTTCAGCGACGGCGGGAAGTTTTTTTCGATTGATAATGCTCTGCGGCAAGCCGAGATTTTAATAACGGAAGGCGCAGATATTCTCGACATCGGCGGCGAATCTACGCGCCCAAACAGCAAAGGAGTTTCGGCAGAAGAAGAAATTCGGCGGGTTGCGCCCGTGATTGAAGCGGTTGCAAAGCGTTTTGATGTGCCGATTTCCATTGATACGAGCAAAGCAAAAGTTGCGGAAAGTGCAATCAACGCGGGCGCGGAAATTATCAATGATATTTCGGGTTTGCGATTTGATGAAACAGTTGCGCCCGTTGCGGCAAAATATAAAACCGGCTTAATCTTGATGCACTTGCGCGGCGAATTTGAAACAATGCATAAACTCGAACCGGTTGCGGATATTTTCCAAGAAGTTTCAAACGGATTTCATTGGAGCATTAAAAAAGCTGAAGGTTACGGCGTAAAAAAAGAGCAAATCGCGCTTGATGTCGGAATTGGTTTCAGCAAAACTTTCGAGCAGAACTTGGAATTAATTGCTAAACTAAATACATTCTGCCAAGAATTTTCAAGTTTTCCAATCTTAATTGGAACTTCGCGCAAATCTTTTATCGGAAAAATTCTAGGCGATGTTTCAACCGACGAAAGATTACAGGGAAGTTTGGCGAGCGCGGCGATTGCCGTTTGGAACGGGGCGAATATCGTTCGCGTCCACGATGTCAAAACGACGGTTGAAACTCTTAAAGTTGTCGAAGCAATAAAAAATCAGCTATGAAATTTATAAATTGGGCAGTTTTTCTTTTTCTTTTTTTATTCGTTTCCGGTTTTACCGAATGTTATAAACCCGTAACTAAATCAGGTTTGCCGGATAACATCAAAACGGTTGCCGTTCCCGCGTTCCAATTTGAAGTTGAAGGTGCGCGTTACCGCGTCGAATCGCGTTTTACTGAAGCCGTTACGAAAGAAATTATAAGGCGCGGGCGCGGTTTGAAAGTGCAGGGAAGTCGTGAAGGCGCAGACGCGGTGGTCGAAGGCACAATCCGCAATTTTAACTTTTCGGGCGTTTTGCTTGACCGGCAAGGTCGCGCCAGAGTTTATGAGGTAATGATTGTCGCGGCGGTAACGATTCGAGATTTGCGCGAAAACAAAATTCTTTATGACAATCAGAATTTTATCTTCCGCGATTCATTTGAATTTTCCGAAGATCCGCGCTCATTTTTCAACGAAGAAGACCCGGCGGTTGAAAGAATGGCGCGGACATTTGCCGAATCGGTTGTTTCAACGATTGTGAACGGGCTTGGCGTAAAAGAGGAAAAGCGGTAAATGGTAAGTGGTAAGTGAATTGCTCAAATTAAAATTTACCATTTACCATTTAGCATTAACAAAATGGCAATTTTAGGACGCGATGATTTACGCAATCAATTAAAACGGCGCGAGTTTGCACCCGTTTATCTGCTTTTCGGGGCGGAAACTTACTTGCGCGATTTGGCGGCGAAAACGATTGCCGACCTTATTTTGGCTGATTCTTCCTTAAGGGAATTTAACGAAATTGAACATAGCTTGAGCGAAAGCAAAATTCAATACGCGCTTTCTGATGCCGAACAACTGCCGATGATTGATGCGCGGCGCGTTGTAAAAATCACCAATGTCAAAGTTTCAGCCAATAGCAATAAAGACAATCTTAAAGAAGAAGATGAGGAAATTTTAGAACGATACTTAGCGCGTCCGGCTGAAACTTCAATTGTGATTTTTACCGCTGATGAATTCGACAAACGCCGCAAAATCTCAAAATTGCTATTGGGAAAATGTGTTTCGGTTGAATTTGATGAATTAAAAGATGTTGAATTAGTTAAATGGGCAAATACTAAATTAAAGGAGTTAAATGCCGAAGCCGACACTAGAGCATTGAATTTATTGATTGGTTTGGTTGGAAACAATGTGCGCCGTTTGACTAATGAAGTTGAAAAATTAGCCGTTGCCGCTTTGCCCGATAAGTTAATAACTTATGAGCTTGTCGAATCGCTCGTGCCGAATTCGCGCGAGATTTCCAATTTTGATTTGACCGACTATTTGCTTGCCAAAGATAAAATGCGCTCTTTGCAGGTTTTGAAAAAAATCTTGGACGACGGCGCAGAGCCGCTGATGCTTTTGGGTTTGATTGCGAGCAATTTTCGCCGTCTGTGTTTGTCGAAAGAGTTGATGCAGCAAGGCGTTGAACGAAGCGAAGTGGCGCGAATAATGAGATTGCCGTATAGTAAACAAAAAGATTTTCTCGAAACCGCGCGGCGTACCGGCGCAGAAAAACTTTCGTCAATAGTGAAAAAAATCGCCGAAACCGATGTGGCGATAAAGACTTCAAAAGGCGGCGGCGGAACGGTTGGCTCAAGGCTTCAGATAGAAATGCTTGTTTGTGATTTAATTAATCTTGGCTAAAAAAAATCGGAAACGAACTTGCTTAAGGCTCGTTTCCGTTCTAATCAAAGGAGAAAAACTATGAAGTATGAGATGAAACTTTTACTAACTTAACTCATTGACGTGCATCGTTAAACGCGATTTATGACGCGCCGCCGTGTTCTTGTGCAACACGCCCTTATTAACTGATTTGTCAATCAAAGCAATTGTCGGAATCAAAAGTTCCTGACTTTGTGATTTATCACCGGCGGCTAAAGCCGTCCGTAATCTTTTAATCTGTGTTCGCAAACTGCCTCGATTGCTTCGATTAACAGCCCGACGTTTTTCATTTTGTCTGACGCGCTTTTCGGCTGATTTATGATTCGGCATTAAAAATTCTCCGTGTTTATCTAAAAAGCAAAAATTTCTCTAATTAGAAGAAACTACAGAGTATAAATGTTGAGAAAAAGATTGTCAAGCGAGAGCAGTTAATTATCAAAACGCGAAACAAAATTGTGCATTAAATCAACAAACAAAACGACAATCGGCGGATAAAAAATAAATTCGGGTTTTAATGAGTGTGAAAAAAGCGTCGGCATTGTCGCGCCGATAAGTAAATCCAAATAATTACCAATCAACAGCCCAACGCCTAAACTTACGAAAACGCCGAAAATTAAAAAACAAATCGCGGTAAAACGCGGATAAGGTTTAGTTACAGGTTCGGCTTCTTCCAGAATTGATTCGTGCAGATTTTCATCCCTGTAAGTATATCGTTCAAATCCCGAACGCAAACGGCTGATCAGATGAACAAGACCGGCGACAAAAAGCGAAAGTAAAATAATTTTTCCGATAATTTGTAGATTAGTCCAAAAAAGTGGTTTGAAAATTGCTACGAAAAAGGTAGAAACAAACAACGCGACGGTGGGAAAAATCACTTTTTGCAAAGCCAGAGTTTCGCGGCGTTCGTCGGCAATCATTCGGTCAATAATTTCATTGTAGCGGCGTTCATATGCCATTTGCCGCCATCGTTTGGCATGGGCGTTTTCGGAGGAAAAGACCGAACTGTTGTTGTCGGAAGCATATTTTGCCTTGAGCAGTTGGCGGTCGTAATTAGCGCGTTCTTTCGGATTTCCTAAAATCTCGTAGGCTTTAGCAATTTTTGCAAATTCCCGCGCGGCATCCTCAACATTGTTATTTACATCGGGATGAAGTTTTCGCGCAAGACGGCGATATGCCGATTTTATCTCGACATTGGTCGCCTTCGGTGATACTTTCAGCACTTTGTAGTAATTCACCATCGCAGAAACAGAATAAAAAAAGGAGAGCCGACAAGCAAGAGCGCAGGCTAAAAACCAAGAAAATTATAGCATAAATTTTTTGTGTTGGAAAAAAATTTAAGTAAGAGATAAGAACTGAGGAATAGAATTCAATTGATTAATAGACATTCAATTTTTACTTTTTCGTGAACAGTTAAAAATAAGGAGAATGCGCGATGATTAAAATTACGCACTTTGTAATTTGCAGGCTTATTAATTAGATCCGAATGCGGAGAATCGAAATAGTAAAAGCCTATCTAAAATGGAAATCTCGAAACGATTTAATCGAGCAAAGAATTCTGGTGCAAAACGATTCGGTCGTAGAAAGGAAAGAAACTACAAACTCCGAACCAAAACCGATTTTAGTCTTGGTTTGCCGAATTATTATAACCAACAGGACGGCATTTCGATTAACGAACTGATTGAAGGCGCACTCGAAACGAATCAGGATTTAGCAGCATCAAGGCTTGAAATCGAACGGGCGAAAGCCAGATTAAATCAAGTGCGGCTTCGTCCGAATCCGACGCTCGAATTCGAGCAGTCGTCGGGCGCAATCATCGGCTCGCCCGGCGGCGGACAATTCACCGTCGGCGCGTCGCTTCCGATTGAAATTTACGGTCGGCGTGATGCGCGGATAAATGTCGCACAAATTGAAATCCAAGCGAGTGAAGCGGAAATCCGCAACCGCGAACGGATTTTGGTCGCCAACATTTTAACCAATTATTCGGAAGCTCTCAGCGCGTTGCGCGAACTGGACGCGACCGAACGCCTGCTCGATCTCGATTTGCAGACGGCGCGATTTGTCCAGATTCGCGTCAACGAGGGCGAAACGTCGCCGCTTGAATTAAGTCTTTTACAGGGGGAAGTCGAACGTCTGCGCTCCGCTTTCGGGCGTAGTTACGGAGAGAAAATTCAACGCCGGAGCGGGAGTCGAGGCGGCGATGGCGATTTTCGCCGTCTCGACTCTTTCAACCGTTTACGTGATTGCAAACGTGCCGGAAGCGAGCGTCAGCCGTCTTTCGATTGGCTCGGTTGCCGAAATCAAATCGCCGTCAATCGGCACGATTGACGGGCGCATCAGCTACATTGACCCGCGCCTCGACGAAACTTCGCGCACGGCGCGTGTGCGTCTGCGCGTGTGCGTCTGGAAGTTCCGAACGGAAACGGCAAATTGCGGGCGGGAATGTTCACCGAAGTCGGCTTTTACGCCGGAACGACCGAGACGAGCGGCGAGGAATTGGTTGTCGCTTCCGCCGCCGTTCAGCGCACGGGCGATAAAACAATCGTCTTCGTGCCGCGCGAAAACGAGCCGGGCGCGTTTGAAGTCCGCGAAGTCGAAGCGGGCGGCGAAAACGAAGGTTACACGCGCATTATTTCCGGTTTAAAGTTAGGCGAAATGGTCGTCACGAAAGGCAGTTTCACTTTGAAAACGCAACTTGAAAAAGCGGCGATGGGAGAAGAGGAGTAATCCGATTTTGGATTATGGATTTTGGATTTGCGGTCTTCGATTTTCGATTGAAGAAGAGAAAAACGATAATTGTTTTATCGCGGAAATCATTCTTCAAAAAATATGAAAGAAACACTGCAATCAATCGCATTTTTCGTTTTGGCGGGTTTATTCACTATGGGTTTAATACCCCGTCAGCTTGCTGCGGCTTTATAATGGGTGAATGAACGAGTTCATTCAGAAAAAGCGTAGCGTATCGGTTTTGATGTATCACATCGTTTGCCCGACAAAGTATCGTCGAGCCGTATTTTCGGCAACCGTCGATGCCAAAGTCAAAGAAATTTGTGCTGAAATCCAAAAGCGGTATGAAATCACATTTTTGGAAATCGGGACAGACTCCGACCACGTTCATCTTCTCGTGCAAAGTGTGCCGATGTAGAGCCCGAAACAATTGGTGCAAATCCATCAAAAGCATCACGGCGCGAGAAGTTTTCAAAGCCTGCCCGGAAGTGAAAAAATACTTATGCGGTGGCAAGTTCTGGTCGGAAGGCTGCTTCGTCAGCACAGTTGGCGCACACGGCAACGAACAAATGGTAAAGAACTATGTTCAGCAGCACGGCAAGTTAGACGACGGTCAACTCCGGCTGTTTTAATACTCCATCAGCTTGCTCCGGGGTAGTTTATTTGAAAAATCTTCGGCGGGCTTTAAAAAGCAAAGGACATTTTATTATTGCCGCTTTCGCCGCAGACGGCGCATTGAAATGTAGCGGTTTGGATGTTCAAAGATACAGTTCAGAGGAAATTCAGGAAACGCTTGGAGCAGACTTTAAACTTTTGCAAAGTTTCCGTGAAGAACACCAAACGCCTTTTAATACGAAGCAGAGTTTTATTTACGCTCATTTTCAAATTAGAAATAAAATTTTATTAGTTAGAACGTAAATAAATGATGAATACTGAACAAATCAAAAAACCGCAAAAAACAGAACTAAACGAATTTCTGCCGTATCTAGCGTGGATAATTGCTTTAATTGCCACAGCCGGCAGCCTTTTTTTAGCGAGGTGATGCAATTGCCGCCGTGCGTTTTGTGTTGGTATCAGCGCATTGCGATGTATCCACTCGTTTTAATCGTTGGAAGCGGAATTATTATGCGCGACAGGCGAATGAAATCTTACGCTTTGCCGATTTGTCTAATCGGGCTGGCAATTTCGATTTACTTTTCACAACTGAGCTTTCCTTTCTCGCTTTTATTCCAAATCGTCAATCTGCAGGCTAATCGGATTCGCGCCCGAAAGTTTCACCGCGTCAATCACCTTCGCCACACTTCCATAACCAATCGTTCGCGGTGCTTTTATAAAAACGGTTTTTTCGATTTTCTCGTCTTCAGTTAAATCGTTGTTTAATTCCGCATTTTCCGAATAAACTCGATTTTCCGTGCGTTCTTTAAAAATTTGCGAAAGCCGTAAGATAAGTTTTTCAGGCTCTTCGACGATGCCTAAATCATTTTCCGTATTGAGTCTGAGCGAATAATCCGAGTTTAGTGCGACAATTAATGTATGAATATTCGGTTCGCCGTCTTGTTTAGATTCTTGCGGAATTTTCGCCTTAAAATCCGTCGGCTTTATCGGCGCAATCACCATAAAAATAATCAGCAGAACGAGCAAAACATCAATCAAAGGCGTTACGTTTATATTAGGTTTGGTGTTATTCATTTGTTTTCTCCTTTTTCGGTTTTGAGAATTTAGACACCAAACTTTCTCAAAAGTTCCACAAAAATCGAAAAATTGAAAACAAAACCAAAAAATGGGCTTTGCCTAGAAAGTAGCTTTTTGGGCAGACTTTCTAGGCAATGTTAAACAGTTTTTGGGCAAGATTACAACTTATTCCGAATTTATTTAATCTTAGTGTGGGAATATGGACAAGAAGCGAATAAATGAAATATGCGGCTTTGTTGATAAAGGGATTAAGGACAAGGTTAAACTTCTTTTGGAAAACGGAGTCGAAACTTACGAATCTTGTGAGGGCGGCACGGGACACGCTTATTTTGAGCCGACAGTGCGATTTCACGGTGAACGCGCCGAAGGGTTTCGGGCTTTAAGTGTAGCGATGACACATCGTTTAGGGGTAAGAGAACTAAAAAGAGTTTGGGTTATTAACGATGGTGAACCAACAGGGGCTTGGTGGGAAATGGTATTCATTCCCACCAAGTAATTAAAATTACCGCCTGTTTAACCTAACCGAGCGCATTCTTTACACAAAGGCTTACCACCTGTGCCTTGTCTAATGTTTTCACGTTCGATGTTGTTTCCGGTATTACATTCAGTATTGTTATGGTGGACATCGGCTTTAACCGAATGCCAAGCTGCTTTTTTCATTTTTTTTCCTTGCCTTTATAGGCTGTCAAACAGTTGACATAGGAAAACAAACAAGCTATCTTTGAATACAGCAATATCTATCTGTTTGCCATCACTAAAGCCAACAGTATCTTGATTAAACGAACTGCCGAATACAGGTCGTTTTTCAGTTGGGAGTATAGCACTGCAATCCTAATGTTTCAACCGTGAAACTAAATTTCACGCCAAAATTCCGGCTTTACACCAAACTCAAACATTGATTGTATCAAACAACAAATGTTGTGAGCTAAGATTTTGCAAAGTGCTTCGTTAATCTGTGCAATCCGCGTTTTACTTCTTAATGTTCCGCCGAATTTCGCCTTGACCATTGAAAAGCAAGTTTCCGAGTTGCTTCTTTGATGATACCGTTCAAGAAACTTGTCTTTGTTCAAAGCGTAATAGTGATAGAGTTTATTCCAAAGTTCGTTGTTTGGCTTGTCGGTTTCTCTGCTATTTGATTTCCAAGCGATGTAAGGATACGCGCCGTGTTCTAACGCGGTTTGCAGATTCACCTTTGACAGATACGCGGCATCTGCTGAAACTTCCGACATTTCAAAATTTGTTACGGTTTGTTCTACCAATGACTCAAATTGATTAGTGTCGTGTTCGTGTTTTTCCGTCACTTCAACCGCCGTTACGACATTGGTTAGATTGCCGACGCAGCAATGAATCTTTAACCAATCCTGTTTTTCAATAAGACGCGGTTCGGTGTGTTTTGCGTGAAGCCAAGTAAAAAATCCGGTTGTTGAAAGACCGCTTGCGTCAATCGAGAAAGTCTTTTCAAGTGCTGATAGCGGCAAACTGCTTTCTTCTATCAACATTTGCAGATGCGGCGTTAAAAGTTCCATTCCGAAGTAATTGAAAATGCTGTTGTAGTTTGGCACTTTCGAGATATAGTTTTTCTTTTGCGCTTCGTTCAAATCAGTGATAAATCTGCGACCGGAAAAAGTCGAATAGACTTTAAAAACGCAAGCGAAAATCATATCTTCAAGCGGCAAGCGTGGTCTGCCGTTTGTTTGTGCTGGTTTGCCGATTCCTTTGCAGAGTTCGTAAAGCAATCTTTGAAATTCAGCTTTTTCGCAGGTTTGCGCCGTGTTGTAGGCATTCCAATTCTGTTTGTAGGTTTTTCGCTGTTTGGCGACTTTGGCAACTTCTAGCGTGTCGAGTTCGGCTAGGAATCTTTGCTCGAAATGATATTCCACAGCAAAAATGTGTTTGCATTTCTTACGGCGAATCTCGTAGTCAGGACAGGTGCATTTTTGAGATTTCAGGCAGACTTTATAGCGGGTGCTTTTGCCGGACGCAGACGGAACAAACCACATTCCGTTTTCATCTTTGATAACGTATCGCTTGGCAATGTCAATGCCGCGAATTTCGCGTGGATTCTGTAAATTTTGGTTCATTGTGCATATCTCCTTATTTGAAATGGAAGCGAGAATATGGCACAATATAGTTTCGGCTAGAGCGTGCCAACATCACGCTTTTAGTTGTATGAACACCGTTAATTGTTAGTAGCAATTGACGGTGTTTGCTTTTTTAAGCTAGAATAATTTTACTTCAAAAGGGTTCAAAAAGCAAGCTAAATAGTTGATTTTTTTAGGTTTAGGTTGTATTATTATAGAGGACTCAAAAATGGATAGAGAACGCAACTTTAACTTTTCCCAATCATCACTATTTCCTATTGAAACAACAAAAACGCCTTTGATATTAAGTATCGGTTACGAAAAACGAAAAACCGATTCGTTTCTTAACACCCTTAATGAGCATCAAATTCAAGCCGTTGTTGATGTCCGACAATCTGCCTTTTCCCGCCGCTTAGATTTCCGTAAAAATAAACTTATTTCTTTATTGAGTGAAAACAATATCGAATACTTTCATTTACGAAATGCTGGCAATCCGCATCGAAATTTTACAAATGATTTGAAACGATGCCTTGAAATGTATTACGATTATATCTCAAACGAATCATCGCTAATCGAAGAAATAGCTTCCGACCTAAATCGTATCAGCCGCACCTATCCCAGAATGGCGATGTTATGTTATGAAAAATGTCCGACGGAATGCCACCGGACAATTTTAATTAATGTCTTAAAGGAAAATGATTTTGAGTGTTCAGTGTTTGAGGTGTAATATATGCCGGAAAATTGGAAACGAGAACGTATTTTGATTTGGGGAAAAACCCGCCCCGAACTTAGTCAAACTTACGGTGAATTAGTTTGCACGGGCGGATTATTAGAAAGCACAAAAAAATTGATTCGCCTCTATCCAATCCCTTTACGCTATTTAGATGATGAAAGAATCTTTAAAAAGTATCAATGGATTGAGGCTTCGATTGCTAAAACAAGCAGAGATACCCGCCCTGAAAGTTACAAAATAAATTTCAACGATATTGAAATAGGCGAACTTATTTCAATCGAACACGGTAGCTGGGATAAAAGAGCCGAATGGATTCTTAATCCATCAAACATCTTGGCTTCGGTTGAAGAACTTCAAGCGCATCAAAAATACAACAGAAAATCATTGGGGATAATCAAACCGAAAGAAGTTTCGGAAGTTAAGTTTGAGCCTGTATCTTTTGATGAAAAAAACGGTTGGAAAAAAAGATATGACGCGGTTTTGAGCCAACTTGATTTACCATTCGTTCAAGAAGAGAAACGCGACATTCAGCCGATACCGCCGCCTGACTATCGCTATAAAATAACCTTTCGCTGTGATGATGAAGAGTGTATAAAAGAACACAATTTTAGCGTATTGGATTGGGAAATTGACGCTCTTTATCACAATTTACGAAATAGAGGCGATACGCCACAACTTGCAGCAACTAAGGTTGTTGAAAAGTTGGAACAGGTTTGCAATCCTGAAAACGATTTACACTTCTTTTTAGGAAATATCTCAAATCATCCCCAAGTTTTTACGATTGTCGGTTTGTGGTATCCGAAAAAATCAAAAACTATTGAACAAGCAATGCCGTTACTTGCCGGAATGTAGTTTTTAGGCAACATTAAGCACTTTTTGGGCAAAACGGGCTTTTAAGGCAAAGCCCAAAAAATGTATAATTAAAATTGCGTAAATGAATACTGAAATCCTTAAAAATAGCATTCACGCTGTTTCAGTGCGGCGCGGGCGAACTCTCGAATACTTTACAATCGGCTGGAACTCGCTTGAAGCCGTTGTTGCAATTACTTTTGGCATTCTTGCCGGAAGTGTTGCGCTAATTGGTTTCGGCATTGATTCCATAATTGAAAGTTCGTCGGGCGTGATTCTTTTATGGCGATTGACAGCGGGCGAAGAAAGAGAGCAACTTGCGCTTCGGCTGGTCGGCATCAGTCTTTTAGTGCTTGCGTCGTATGTTGCTTTTGATGCGGTTAAATCTTTAATTGCGCAAGAACGTCCTGACGAAAGTTATGTCGGAATCGTGCTTGCCGCCGTTTCCTTAATCATAATGCCGCTTCTCGCCCGTGAGAAAAGAAAGGTGGCAGCAAAATTAAACAGTCATGCATTACAAGCCGATTCGCGGCAAACCGATATTTGCGCTTATCTGTCGGCAATTTTGCTCGGCGGACTTCTTCTGAACGCGCTGTTTGGTTGGTGGTGGGCTGACCCGACAGCCGCGCTTGTAATGACTCCAATTATTGCAAAAGAAGGCGTTGAGGCATTGCAGGGAAAGACTTGTTACAGTAATGAATGTCATTAAAAAGCAGGATTGTATTTCAGGCGGATAAATTTGTGAAACATTAGTCAAAATCATTGTTAATATAAATCTACGCCTAATGCTCGAAGCAAAGCCTGCGCTTTGACAAATGTCTCGTTATATTCTTCTTCAGGAACACTGTCAATCACAATACCACCGCCGACATTAAAAATCGCTTCGTTACCTTTTATAACTATTGTGCGAATCGCCACGCTCAAATCAAGATAGTGAGTGATATATGGTAAGTGATTAATATTTTTGGAATTTGGAATTTGGAATTTGGAATTTGGAATTGAATACCCGATTGCGCCCATCGAAAGTCCGCGCGGTACGGTTTCTATTTCATCAATTATCTGCATCGTGCGGATTTTCGGTGCGCCAGTGATTGAACCGCAGGGAAAAACGGCTTTGATTATATCTGATAAATTTAGGTTTTTGCGCAGCTTGCCATTGATTGTTGAAACAAGATGAAAAACTGTCGGATGTTCTTCCAACTCGCATAGTTTTTCGACTTCCACACTGCCAAATTCGCAAACTTTGCCGATGTCGTTTCGCAAAAGGTCAACTATCATCACATTTTCGGCGCGGTCTTTGGCACTTGCTAAAAGTTCTTTTTTTAACTCTAAATCTTCCTCCTTAGTTCTGCCGCGAGGTCGTGTGCCTTTAATCGGAGAAGCGGAAATGCTTGGATTCTGGAATTTGGACTTTGCGCTTTGGACTTTAAAAAATCTTTCTGGCGAGATGCTGACGACAAAATCAGTTTGTCTGTTAATAAAAGCTGCAAACGGCGCGGGATGTTGTTTCCGCAAACGGTGAAAAATCATCTGCGGCGCGAGATTTTCCGGCAATTCGGCGCGAAGCTGCTGCGTCAAATTTGTTTGATAAGTGTCGCCTTGGCGAATGTATTCTTTAATTTTATTGATGGCGGCGATGTAGCTTTGGCGTGTAAAATTGGAAGTAATTTTAGCGGCGCATTGCGGCTTAATGTTAGCGCGGAACGCGCTAACATTAAGCGATTCACGCAAAATCCTTTCAATCTCATTAAACTTTTTTTCGTTTCCGACAATAAATGTTTTACGAAAATTATAATCGTGAACGACCAAAAATTCGAAAAGAGCCAAAAACAAATCAGGCTCGTCAAAAGCGTAGAATTCTTTATCTCGCGGTTTAATATTTTCGAGTTTTAAACCGAAATCATAAGAAATTGTAAAAATAGAAGCCAAATTTTTGTGTGAAAGTTTTTCGTCTAAAATCCTGAGCGTTTTGGTTGGATTATCGTTCGTGATTTGCAAAACTTCGACGGGGTTAAATCCGGCAATCAAAAGATGAGAATTGAGATGATTCACGCCGCAACTGTCTAAAATGCAAACATTTCGCTCATTTTCAAGATTGAGCAAAGTTTCAACTAATTCGTCGCCTGAAAGTTTGATTTCGCGCATCTATAAAGGAATGTGTAAAACCTGATTTTCCCATTCGTTTTGTCGGCTGCATTGAATGAGAACTTCAAGCTCATTGATTGCCAATCCAATCGGAAATAATTCGGGAACGGCAATTACGCCTGACATTTTCAAACCCGAAGCGACTCTTTGGTAGGCAAATTTAGGAATTGTGTTGACATCGTGAGTTGCGAGTATAAAATTATTTGCCGCCGCAAACTCTAAAATTTCAGGGTCGCTTTTTCCACTTAAACCGAAATTTTGAACCGTTTCATATTGACAATTTGAAAGACGCAATTTCAGCCCGCGAATTATGCGAAGATTGAAATTTCCATCAAAAAGAATTTGAAACACGATTAAACTTTATCCAATTCTTTTTTTCTGGCGCGAAGCGTGGCGCGAAGTTGTTTGGTTGGAAGGTTTTCTTCAATAAACTTGCGGGTTTCTTCAGCTTCGTTTCGTCTTTTTCGCAGATAATCTTCAACTTCTTTGATGTGTTCCAGATAAAAAGCGATTGCGCCGTAAATTTCGCGCAGAGAAAGATTCGGAAAATCTTCTTGAATTTGTTCGGCGGTCGCGCCAAGTTTGAACTGATTAACGATAACGTCGAGCGTAATTCGTGAGTTGACGACGCGCAGGCTGCCGTCTTTCCAAGTCGTTAGCGGCACGGTTTGCAATAGAGTCAGCGTGTTCATAATTCCGAATTATAGCAAACTTTGTTTTTCTTTACGATAAATTTATCGTAATATGTCGCAATCTATTTCTTTTTCCAATTCCAAAAAATATGACTTCAAATTCTAATAACATTTCGTTGGTTCGCGGACTCGGACTTATTGCGGCAATTTCGATTATCATCGGAAACGTCATCGGCACGGGCGTTTTTCTTAAAGCAAGAATAATGACGTGCAATGTCGGAAGCCCGACTTGGGTAATTATCGCGTGGGTTGCGGCTGGTGTTTTATCGCTTGCCGGTGCGTTGACTTATGCCGAACTGTCGGCGATGAAACCGCAAGCGGGCGGCGAATATGTCTTTTTGCGCGACGCTTACGGGCGCGTTTGGAGTTTTCTTTACGGCTGGATGCAGATATTTATTGCCAAAACAGGTTCGCAAGCGGCTGTTGCCGTAGCATTTGCGATTTTTTTAAACGATTTTCTCGGCGGCGGTTTGCGAAAAACTCTTTTTCAGACAAATGCTTTAGGTTTCGATTATGAATTAACGACGCTTCAAATTATTGCCGTGATGATGATTGTTATTATTACAACAATAAATTGCGCGACGGTTTCGATTGGCGGTCAAATCGCCACTTATCTGACATTTGTCAAAATTGCGCTTGTTTTGCTCGTCGGAGTCGGCGCGTTTCTGCTGGCGGACGGAAATTTCGCGCATTTTGGAATGCTGAATGACGGCGGAACGTGCGAAGGCGTAGCGGAAACTGTCAGATACGGCGTGGCAGGAACATCTTTTGCGGCGGGTTTCGGCGCGGCGATGCTTGGCGCGTTGTGGGGTTATGACGGTTGGAACAATTTAACTTTGATTGCCGGTGAAGTGAAAAATCCGCAGCGCAATATTCCGGTTGCGCTGATCGGCGGCACGATTTTAATAATTTTGCTGTATGTGTTTGTCAATATCGCTTATTTTTATGTGCTTGACCCGACGCAGATTGCTTCGGTTTCCAAAGATTCTTCCGTCGCGCAGGAAGTCGCCGTCAGATTTCTGGGCGCGGGCGCGTTGGTTTTGATGACGGCGGGTTTGATGGCTTCGTCAATCGGAACACTTCACACATCAATTTTAACAGGTGCGCGCGTGCCGTATGCGATGGCAAAAGACGGCTTAATGTTCAAATCAATGGAAAAACTTTCAGCCACACACGTTCCGGTTATTGCTTTGATTGTGCAGGGAATTTGGGCTTGTCTGCTGGCTTTGTCGGGTTCATTCGACACTTTGACGAATTACGTTATTTTCGGTTCGTGGATTTTTTATGCGTTTGTTACCGCTTCTGTATTCGTCTTTCGCAGAAAATACCCGGATGCGGAAAGACCGTATAAAACATTTGGTTATCCGGTCGTGCCGATTTTGTTTATATTGGTTGCCGGTTGGCTTTTGATAAATACAATTGCTTCAGAGCCGCTTCAATCCTTTGTCGGAATTTTCCTGATTGCCCTCGGATTGCCCGTCTATTATTATTTGACGAGAGGAAATCAAGCAGAAATAAGTGAGGAAATATAACAAAATGCCGACAGATGAGGAAACTTACAAATTTCCCACTTTCCATTTTCAATTTTCCGCTAGATTATCCAACGCTTCTTTGGCAATTTCACGGTCATCAAAATGAAACTTGTCGCTGCCGATGATTTGATAAGTTTCGTGTCCTTTGCCTGCGATTAACACGACATCATTCGGTTTGGCTTTGGCAATTGCCTGATGAATTGCTTCGCGCCGGTCGGAAATTACCAAATAAGGACAATTTGTTTTTTTCAAGCCGGTTTCTATTTCGGAGATAATTTGAAAAGGGTTTTCAGTGCGCGGATTGTCTGAGGTTACGATAACCAAATCGCTGTGGTTTCCCGCAACTTCGCCCATCGGTGCGCGTTTTGTTTTATCGCGGTCGCCGCCGCAGCCGAATACCGTAATTATTCTGCCGTCGGTCAAATCCCGCGCCGTCTTCAATGTGTTCAAAAGTGCGTCGTCCGAATGCGCATAATCAACGACCACTGCAAAATCGCCGTAGTGCGCGACTCTTTCAAAACGTCCGGGCGCACCAACGCAGGTTTTCAAACCTTCCGCGATTAAATCCAAATCGTAATCGAGTTCCAAAGAAACGGCGGTTGCCGCGAGTATATTGTAGACGTGCGGTTTGCCGACCAACGGCGAAACAATTTGTCGTGTCCCGTTTGGAGTTTTTAAGGTAAAAGAAGTTCCTTTTATTAGCGAAACTTCAATGTTTTCCGACATTAAATCAGCCGGATTGCTTTGCGCGAAAGTAACAACTTTTTGCCCGTTTGCCTTTAAATCATTTGCCAATTTTGCACCCCAAACATCATCAATATTTATCACGCTCGAGGCGGGCTTTTCGCCCAAACGCCCGTCAAACAGACGTTTTTTTGCATCAAAATAATTTTCCATTGTTTGGTGATAATCGAGATGGTCGCGTGTCAAGTTGGTAAAAACGACAGCTTTGAATTTCAGCCAATCGCAGCGACGAAGGTCAATCGCCTGCGAAGAAGTTTCCATGACAGCCATTTTGCAGCCATCACTTACGGCTTCGCGCAAAAATTTGTTGGTGTCCGATGCTTCGGGCGTTGTTCTGATAGCTGGCTCTGATTTATCGCCGATGCGATATTCAACCGTCGTCAGCATCGCGCCTTTTTCGTTGTTGACTTCCGCCAAAGCGAAAATCAGATAAGTTGTCGTTGTTTTGCCGTTTGTGCCGGTAATGCCGACGAGCTTTAAATCGTGCGAGGGATTTCCGTTAATAACAGCGGCGGCTTTGGCAAGTGCTTCCCGCGCATCTTCTACTTTTAACCACGCGCCACTGAAATTTTCGGGCGCGTCAAGTTCCGAAATTATACCGACTGCGCCGCGTCTGGTTACGTCCGTTACAAAACGATGTCCGTCCATCGTAAGCCCACGAATCGCCACAAAAAGCGAGCCCTTTCCGGCTTGCCGCGAATCGTGCGTAACGTCGGTTGCAATTGTTTCGGCATTGCCGTAAAGTTTGGCGTTTAATTTTTCTGCAATGAACTGAAGCGTCGCGCCGTGTTTAATCAATTTGTTTCCTCGAAAAGTTTGATTATTGATGTTTGAAATTATACGATAAGATAAACTTTTGCACGAATAATGATTTTTAAAAGTTTAGGAATAAAAAAATGAATTGGACAAAAATAATTCTCATCGCTATTGGTATTTTCATCGCGGTAATGCTCGGTTTTTCCTTAATCGGAATTATTTACAGCGCGTTCTGGTATCTGTTTTGGATTGGCGTTATCGCCATTGCGGGAACGGTCGGTTATAAGTTGCTCAAAAAAACCGAAACGAAACAAATTGAAGACAGGCAGCCGATAGGAATCAGCGATTTAAATAATGCGGATAAAACTTTAGAGGAATATAAGCGCAAATATCTTTCTGAATAATTTAACGCATTGTTATATTTTTTCTTAAAATAGCCTCGCTAGACATTCTCGCCCTAATCCGATAAATTCAAGTTTGCGGTTTGATTGTGCCAAAAATCTTGCTGAGGTGGCGTAATTGGCAGCCGCGCAGGTCTTAGAAGCCTGTGCCGAAAGGCGTGCGAGTTCGAGTCTCGCCCTCAGCACCATTCCGATCTTGGATTTGTGATTTTGGATTTTGGATTAAAGAAATTTGCAATTTGAAATCTATAGTTATATGACATTAAAAACATAAAGAAACATAAAAATCATTAAATGAAAACAGAACTAACGGAAGTATCGCCGACCCGAAAGGAAATAAAAATCGAGATTGAACCCGAAATTGTGCGGGAGGCATATAATAAAGTTAGCAAAAAATACGCTAATGCGGCGCAAGTTCCGGGCTTTCGTAAAGGCAATGCGCCGGTTGATGTCGTGCGCCTTCGCTTTAAAGATGAAATCAGGTCGGAAACCTTGCAGGAACTTCTTTCAGACAGAGTTGCCAAAGCAATTCAGGAACATGAGTTAAGTCCTTTGGCTGAACCGCATTTGCATCTTGAAAATGCCGAAACTTTGAAATTAAACGGCTCGCAGCCGGTTACACTGCACGTTCACGTCGAAGTTATGCCGGAAATTCCTACGCCCGAATATAAAGGCTTGGAAGTTACGCGCCGTGTGCGCCCGCGGCAGGAAGGCGAACTCGACAGCATTATTGATGAACGCCGACAGGAATTTGCTTCACTGATTCCGGTTGAAGACCGCAAATCACAGGAAGGCGATACGGTGATTGTTGATTTGGAAGGAACATTTGCCGACGAGCCTGATAGCGAGCCGATAAAAGCCGACGATTTGGAAATCAAATTGGGCGATGAAATGATTGAAAAATCCTTCACGGAAAACTTGCTCGGAGTCGGAGAAGACGAAGAAAAGGAATTTACCGTTTCATACCCCGAAGAATTTTCGTCGCCGGCGTTGGCAGGAAAAACAGTAACTTACAAAGCAAAAATAAAGAGCGTCGGCAGAGTTGAACTTCCCGAACTGAACGACGAATGGGCGCAAAGTTTAGATGAAGATTTTGAATCGTTGGAAGATTTGCGCGGAAAATTACAGGAAGATTTGGAATCGGTTGCCAAAGCTGATGCTGATGCGCGGGTTCGCAATGATTTGATTGCCAAACTTATCGAGAATCACGAATTTGAAATACCGAACGCGATGATTGACATTCAAGCCCGCAATCTTTTGAACAATTTCGCACAGGATTTATCGCAGCGCGGCGTAGATTTGAACAAAGTCGAGAAGGATTTCGTTCAAATAGCGTACAACCAGATGCGCGGGCAAGCCGAACGTGATGTGCGCGGCGCAATGCTGCTTGAAAAAATCGCCGAACTTGAAAATGTGGAAGTTTCCGCTAATGAAGTTGATGAAGAAATCGAGCGAATGGCGGATTATTATCGCACAACGCCCG
Source organism: Acidobacteria bacterium 5-1 (assembly GCA_002050455.1). GTDB lineage: Bacteria > Acidobacteriota > Blastocatellia > Pyrinomonadales > Pyrinomonadaceae. The sequence goes on from MWZA01000162.1 coordinate 40,908, forward strand.
AAGAAATTCGCGCATCTTTAGCACAGCAGCAAGGCGGCGAAGAAAATATCGCCAACAGTTTGCGGACTCGCAAATCCATCGAAGCACTAGTCGAAAAAGCAAAAATTACTGACGGCGAATGGATTGACGAAACTCAGCCCCAAGTCCAAACGGAAGCGGAAACCGAAGAAAAATCTGAAAATTCGGAAGACAAAAAATTCAAGAAAGAGGAAAAATCAAAAGAAAAGAAACCGAAAGCTGAGAAGAAAGAAATTAAAGGTAAAGAAACCAAGAAAAAGTCGGCAAAAAAAGAATAATAAATTTTTAATTTTTTGCGATTTTGAATTTTATAACTATTTCGGAGTTTGCAATTTGGCAGATAATATGTAAAATCTATTGCGATGACAATATCTGTCATTTCAACATTTATCTTCGCCAAGTTCAAGTAACTCTTAAATGAATAGTCCAAACCTGAAAAGAGGGGAAAATTATGTTAGTTCCAATGGTTGTCGAACAAACTTCGCGGGGCGAACGCGCATTCGACATTTATTCGCGTCTTTTGAAAGACAGTATTATTTTTATCGGAACGCCGATTGACGATATGGTTGCCAATCTGCTGGTCGCGCAACTTCTTTTTCTGGAAGCCGAAGACCCGGAACGCGACATCAATATTTATATCAATTCGCCCGGCGGTTCGATTACGGCGGGAATGGGGATTTATGACACGATGCAGTTCATCAAAAACGACGTAACGACAATCTGTGTCGGACAATGCGCTTCGATGGCGGCACTAATATTGACTGCCGGTGCGCCCGGCAAGCGTTTTGCCTTGCCGCATTCGCGCATCTTGATTCATCAACCTTCGGGCGGCGCGTCAGGTCAGGAAACTGATGTCCGCATTATGGCGCAGGAAATTTTGCGGATGCGCGAGATGACTTCGCGGATTATCGCCCACCACAGCGGACAATCTTTTGAACAGGTTGAACTCGATGTTGAACGCGACCGCATTATGTCGCCGATTCAAGCAAAAGAATACGGTTTGATTGACGAAGTAATTGAACACCGGGAGAAATAACAGTCTACAGTTATCAGTCATCAGTCAACAATTTTTAACTGATAACTAATAACTAATAACTGATAACTGATTATGGCATTAAGACGACCCGAAGAATTTTTGCGCTGTTCGTTTTGCGGTAAATCACAGAATGAGGTCAAAAAATTGATTGCCGGACCGAGTGTCTATATCTGCAATGAATGTATAGACATTTGCAACGAAATCATCAACGACGACGAGCAAGCCGAAACGGCAAATGTTCGTTCCGCACTCCCGAAACCGCAGGAAATCAAAAACTTTCTTGACGAATACGTTATCGGGCAGGAAGAAACGAAAAAGCGTCTTTCCGTCGCCGTTTATCAGCATTACAAACGTATCGAGATGGCGAAAATCCGTCCCGATGTCGAACTGCAAAAATCCAACATAATGCTAATTGGTCCGACCGGAACAGGCAAAACTCTTCTGGCGCAAACTTTGGCGCGGATTTTGAGCGTTCCGTTCTGCATTGTTGACGCGACGACTTTGACCGAAGCCGGTTACGTCGGCGAAGATGTCGAAAATATCATTTTGCGGCTTTTGCAATCTGCCGGAAATGATGTGGAAAAAGCGCAGACGGGCATTATCTATATTGACGAAATTGATAAAATCTGCCGCAAGGATGACAATCCTTCAATCACGCGCGACGTTTCGGGCGAAGGCGTTCAGCAGGCACTTTTGAAAATTCTGGAAGGCACAATCGCCAACATTCCGACGCAGGGCGGACGCAAACATCCGCAGCAGGAATTTGTTCCGGTTGACACAACCAATATTTTGTTTCTCTGCGGCGGCGCGTTCATCGGTTTGGACAGAGTTGTCGAAAAGCGTTTCCGCAATAAATCTCTGGGCTTTCAAGCCGAAATTAAATCTAGCAAACAGCGTCAAGCCGATGCGATTGATAATCTCGAACCCGAAGATTTGATTCATTATGGTTTGATTCCCGAATTTGTCGGGCGGATTCCGGTTTTGGGAACTCTGCACGAACTCGACGAAGCGGCACTTGTGCAAATTCTGACCGAGCCGAAAAACTCGCTCATTAAGCAGTATCAACGCAAGTTTGAATTTGACAATGTGCGTTTGAAGTTCACCGATGATGCCATCAAAGCGATTGCCGGACAAGCCTTTAATCGCAAGGTCGGCGCACGCGGTTTGATGATGATTTTGGAAGAAATTCTGCTCCAGCCGATGTATGTTCTGCCGTCGCAAAAGAAAGTCAAAGAGTTGATAATCACCAAAGATATGGTCGAGCGCAAAGCACCGGCTTTAGAAATCGTTCGTGAATTGGATGAAGCGGCATAATTAAGAGATTACAATTTATTAACTGTAAATGCGGAAGGTCGAAAAACTTTCCGCTTTTTTTTCAAGAAAATATTTTGTATAAACTAGCTAAAGCTGTTTCAAATGTTCTAAAATTAAAATTTCAAAGCTAATAAGCATTTATCTAAATTGCAAGTTAGATTTTCCCGGTAAGAATTATAAAAATATGCAAGAATTTTCAGACCAAATGCCGACGGATATTGCACGTTATCCGATGGTGCCAATCCGCGATGTTGTTATTTTTCCTTTTACTAAAGTTGCTTTCAAAATCGGTCGTCCGAGTTCCGTGCGGGCTTTAGAGCAAGCAATGACGGGCGAAAGAAATATTTTTCTCGCTACTCAGCACGACGCGACGGTTGACGAACCGAATCCCGAACAAATTTATACAGTCGGAACTCTCGGTAGAATTCTGCAAGCCCAAAAACAGGAAAACGGGCAAATCAAAGTTGTCGTCGAAGGACGCGAGCGCGGGCTGGCGGCACGTTTTGAGCAGGACGACGACGGAATGTTTTACGCATTTGTCCGGCGCGTTCCGTCGGTTGACGAATCGGGTTACAGAACCGACGGACTGCTGCAAAAAATCAGCAGTTTGGTTGAGCAATTTCTTCGCGTTTCGCCCGATGCTTACACCGACGCGCTTCATGCCTCGCTTCGGGGAATTTCCGCCGCCCAAATTGCCGACGCGATGAGTTCGCATTTGCGAATTGCGGTTGGCGAAAAACAAGACCTTCTCGAAACATTTTCCGTGCAGGAACGCTTGCAAAAATTATCGGAAATTCTCGAAACCGAGATCGAAAAGAAGCAACTTGACCGAACTGTTCACACGCACACCAAAAAACAGATGGACAAACATCAGCGCGAATACTATTTAAATGAACAAATAAAAGCAATTCACAAGGAACTCGGACGCAAAGACGATAAAGCGGAACTCGATGAATTAAAGGAAAAAATCGAAGAAGCCGGAATGACCGAAGAAGCTAAAGACAAGGCTTTACAGGAATTTGCCAGACTCGAAGCAATGCCGCCGATGTCTGCCGAATCAACGGTTTCACGCACGTATCTCGATTGGCTGATAAATGTTCCGTGGAAAGAGGCTTCGGAAGAAATCAATGATTTGAACGAAGCCGAACGAATTTTGAACGAAGACCATTACAGTTTGGAAAAAATTAAGGAACGTATTTTGGAATACTTGGCGGTTCGCCAACTTGTCAAAAATCCGAAAGGCACGATTTTGTGTTTTGTCGGCGCGCCCGGTGTCGGCAAAACTTCTCTCGGAAAATCAATTGCGAATGCAACGGGGAGAAAATTTGTCCGCCTTAGTTTAGGCGGCGTTCACGACGAAGCCGAAATTCGCGGACATCGCCGAACGTATATCGGCGCATTGCCCGGTCAAATTGTTCAATTGATGAAACGCGCCGGAACAATCAATCCCGTAATTTTATTGGACGAAGTTGACAAACTCGGCAAGGATTTTCGCGGCGACCCAAGCGCAGCTCTTTTGGAAGTCCTCGACCCGGAACAAAACAACACCTTCCGCGACCATTATTTAGATGTGGATTATGATTTGTCGCAAGTATTTTTTATCGCTACGGCGAATGTTCTGCATACAATTCCGCCCGCGCTGCAAGACCGTCTTGAAACTCTGAATTTGTCGGGTTATACGGAGCGCGAAAAGGCGGAAATCGCCAAGCGTCATTTAATACCAAAACAAGCCGAAGGCAACGGCTTAGATGCCGAACGAGTGAAATTTACCGGCGACGGCGTGTTGGAAATTATTCGTCATTATACGCGCGAAGCAGGCGTGAGAAATCTTGAGCGCGAAATCAGTTCCTGCCTGCGGAAAGTAGCGCGAAAATTTGTCGTTTCGGAAAAAAGCGAAGATTTTAAAGAAGTAATTGATGCGGAACGAGTGCGCGAACTGCTCGGTACAATTCGTTTTCGCAAGCAGGACATTGCCCGCAAATCCGAAATCGGGTTGGTCAACGGCTTGGCGTGGACGGAAGTCGGCGGTGACGTTCTGCAAGTCGAAGCAACTTTGGTCAAAGGGCGCGGCGGCGTTCGACTGACGGGAAAACTTGGCGAAGTAATGCAGGAATCGGCGCACGCGGCTTTAACCTGCGTTCGCTCACGTGCCGAAAAACTCGGTATTGACCCGAAAGATTTTCATAAAAAAGATTTGCATATTCACGTTCCCGAAGGCGCAATTCCGAAAGACGGTCCGAGTGCGGGAATTACACTAGCAACCGCGATGGTTTCGGCTCTGACGGGCAGAAAAGCGCGGCACGACGTTGCGATGACGGGCGAAATAACTCTGCGCGGAAAGGTTTTGCCAATCGGCGGCATTAAGGAAAAACTGCTTGCGGCGCACCGTTTCGGTTTGAAAACGATAATTTTGCCGAAAGACAACGAAAAAGATTTGGTTGATGTGCCTGAAGAAGTGCGCGAAGATTTAACGCTTCACGTGGTTGATATGATTGACGAAGTTTTGAAATATGCTTTGGAAGATAAATCGCAAGTTGAAGAAATCGAAACCGAAACACCGCATATTTGGTCAACCGATACATCTGCGGGTGAAATTTCCGCGACGATTGAATAACGTCTGAATCGACGCGGGCGAAACACGCCGACACGCAAGCTAAAGTTTAACGAGCGACGTTTTTATGAGGCAAGCTGCCCACACCTCGCGTTCAATAGCTTGTTGGGCGGCGCGTTTGACTCAAAGACTGTTTTATCCGAAGAACATCATTCGCAACAAACCAATCAAGCCGCCAGCTAAAACTACTAATAAAACATCTGCCTTAAAACGATAGAGCGCGGCAAAAGCCGCAACGCTCAAACCAGCGGCGAACCAATCGGCGTTGATAGTAAATCCTTGCGGAAAAATAACCGCCGCTCCGAAAACTAAAGCGAGATTTAGAACCACGCCGACGACAGCCGCCGTTACGCCGGATAACGTGCCCGTCAGATTTTTATTGCCGCGCAATATTTCGATATATGGCGCACCAAGAAAGATAAAAATAAAGCACGGGAGAAACGTCACGTAGGTTGTTACAAGTGCGCCCGTAATCGCGCTTGCCGTTTGACTCATATCTTGCGGATTGTTCCAGCCCGCCATAAAGCCGACGAACTGCAAGACCATAATCAGCGGTCCCGGCGTGGTTTCCGCCAACGCCAAACCGTCAACCGCTTGCACTTTCGTAATCCAACCGAACGAGCCTGCGGCGGCTTGCGTAACGTAAGCTAAAACGGCGTAAGCACCGCCGAAAGTAACGAGTGCGGCTTGCGTGAAAAAACGATATTCCTGCGCGTACAGGCTGTCGAAACCGCGCCACGCAACGAGCGACAAGAACGGCAATATCCAGAGCGTCAAGCCAATCGCAAGTATTTTCAAAACACGCATACGATTAGGCAATATATGAACGGGCGGCGGCGCGTGGTCATCAATAACAAGCGGCAATTCGGCGGCGGATTGCTTTCCACTTTCCGTTTCAATGTTCGCTGGCTTGGCAACGGGCGGCGCGGCATTAAAGATATTCGGCGCATAACGCGCTCCCAACAAACCAATCAATCCAGCCGCGAGAACGATAAGCGGGAAAGGAACGTGCAGAAAATAAATAGCAACGAACGAAGCGGCGGCGATAAAGAAATGCGCTCGTCTTTTCAAAGCCTTGCCGCCGATTTTCAAGACGGCTTCGACAACGATGGCGACCACGACGGGCTTAAAACCGGAAAGCACGCCCAAAACTATCGGAACATTGCCGTAAGCCGCGTAGATGTAGGAAAGCGCGAGCAGGACGAAAATTGAAGGAATGACGAAAAATGCTCCGGCGACAATTCCGCCCCAAGTGCGGTGCATCAGCCAGCCGATATAAATTGCGAGTTGCTGCGCTTCGGGTCCCGGCAGCAGCATACAATAATTAAGCGCGTGTAAAAATCTTTCTTCCGACAACCACCGCCGACGCTCGACAAGCTCGCGGTGCATAATGGCAATTTGTCCGGCGGGACCACCAAACGAAATAAATCCTAACTTGAGCCAAAAACGAAAGGCTTCGACGAAAGAAACATCGCGCTTCGTAGATTGAATTTCAATTTCGCTTGTATTTATGCTGTCGGTTTGGGCAATAGATTCTTTCATCCGGCTTTAATGAAGTTGCGCTTTGCTCTTGCCAAGTTCGTTGAGCGCGGCGCGGAAACCTTGCGCTAACTTATCGGCTGCGCCGCGTCCGTAGTAATGCAAAAAAATGATGCGCGGATTGTCGCCGAGCATATGATTGTGCAGCGCGACTACTTCCAGATTATTTCGGCACAACGCTTTTATCACCGCATTCACTTCCGGCTCAAGCATCGCAATATCGCCCGCAACGTGCGCTGCTTTCGGCTCGCCCGCAAACGCCGCCCAAGAATTTAAGCCGATGTTGGCAGTCATCTCCGCGCCCATCGCCGTGACGGTTAAATCATCACGCCCGACAGTGTATTTATAACTCGCGCCGTTGACCGCGCCCGTATAACCCGCGATTTTGTCGAGCGCGGGCAAATCGAAAATCTCCTTTGCCGTGCGCGTCGGAGCGTTTGTTTGCGGTTGATTCGCGGGAAACAGTTTGTTGTTTCTGATTGTCGCCGCGTAACTTTTAGCTAGACTTGCCGCATCGCCTATCCCGTGCAAGTGCATATAAAAAATGCGCGGTTGCTCATAAAAGAAATGATTATGAATTGCGCTGATTTCTAAACCGTTAGCGTGAGCCGATGAGATTAGAGGATTGACTTCTTCTTCGAGCAAAACAGTATCGCTCATCAAAACCGCGCTTTTGCCGTCGAGCGTCTTTTTGATGGAAATCCAACCGCCGAAGCCAAAAGAGATAGGCACGGCTTCGCCTTTGAC
>MWZA01000179.1 GCA_002050455.1 Acidobacteria bacterium 5-1
GACTCATCATGCGTCCGTTTGTCGAGAGCGACGTGGACGAAATTTTTGCGATGCGGAGCGATGAAGATATAATGCGCTTTATCCGCGAACCGCAAAGACGCAATGAATCTTCTGATTGGATAAAACTTGTTTCGGCGCATTGGAAGACCGACAAACTCGGCTTTTGCGCGGTGATTGAGAAAGAAACAAATAAATTTTTGGGTTGGTGCGGCATCTGGCGTTTGGAGGAAACCGGCGAAATGGAAATTGGTTACGCAATTGACAAAGCGTATTGGGGAAAAGGTTTTGCTACCGAAGCCGCCGAAAAATTTATGCGATACGCTTTTGAGCAGCTGAACGCCGAAAAACTCGTCGCGGTGGCGCGTCCCGAAAATACGGCTTCGCGGCGGGTGATGGAAAAACTTGGAATGAAATTTGTCAAGACCGGCACTTTTTACAGTCAAACTTTGGTGCAATACGCAATTAGTAAAAGCGAATGGGAGAGATGGCGACAGCATCGGTTTTAAATGAGCATCGGCGTGGCTCAAATATGAGAAAACCAAACACATTACGGCGCGAGATGCGTTTTTTACGCGATTTCCAAAGACGAATTTTTGCGGTTAAACTAATTCTATGAAGGTAACACTTATCACGGGCGCATCGAGCGGCATCGGTGAAGCGTTTGCGCGGCGACTTGCGGCGGAAAAACATAATTTGGTTTTAGTGGCGCGTTCTGAAGATAAACTGCACGCGCTTTGTGACGAATTGATGCTGAAATACGGAATCACGGCGCATTACATCGCCATTGATTTGATTGATTACGAAGCCGATTTGCGCCTTTTCCGGGAAACCGAAAAACACGGAATGGAAGTTGAATGGCTGATAAACAACGCGGGTTTCGGTTCGATGGGCGATTTTGCTGAACTTGAGCTTGAAACCGAACTAGAGATGATCAGTTTGAATATCATGGCGTTGGTCGCGCTGACGCATCGTTATTTGCAAAAAATGTGTGAACGCGGCGAGGGAACAATTATCAATGTCGCCTCAACCGCAAGTTTTCAGCCCGTTCCGTTTATGGCGACATATGCGGCGACAAAAGCCTTTGTGCGCTCGTTTTCCGAAGCGATTGCCGAAGAAAATCGCCCGTTTAATATTACCGTTACGGCACTTTGTCCGGGTCCGACGGACACAAATTTTTTTAACGCCGCCGATGCCGAACCGTTTCAAACGAAAGGTATACAAACGCCTGAAGAAGTTGTCGAAGCTGCTCTAAAGGGCGTCAGCCGCGGAAAAGCGCAGATTATTTCAGGCTGGACAAATTACATCGGCTCGGTTTTTGGAACGCTAATGCCAAATTCGTTGACAACTCGCGTTGTCGGAAAAGTTTTGCGTCCGAAAATAGAGAATAAGAAGCAATTAAAATAAAACTGGTTTAACCGCAGTTCGATTTAATTTTCTCTTTATTTTTTTATTTTCCAAACGCTTCCAAAACTTCCTCGGCGTGTTCGTCAATTTTTACTTGGTCAAAAATCTTTTTAATTTTGCCGCTCTCGTCAATCAAAAAAGTTTTTCGTAAAACGCCCTTATAAGTTTTTCCCATAAATTGCTTGTCGCCGTAACTGCCGTAAGCGTCGGCAATTGCGTGGTCGGTGTCGGCAAGCAACGTAAAAGTTAAATTGTATTTTGAGATGAATTTCCGATGCGATTTTTCATCGTCCGCCGAAATTCCCAAAATCTTGATATTTTTTTCGCTAAAAATGTCGTTTGCATCACGAAACGAACAGGCTTCCCTTGCTCATCCGGGCGTGTCGTCTTTCGGATAAAAGAACAATACAACTTTTTGTCCTCGCAAATCGGAAAGTTTTACATCTTCGCCATTTTCGTCCTTTACTGTAAAATCAGGTGCAGTATCACCTTCTTTAAGCATAATTTTCTCCGAAAACTAAAATTTTGTTAAAATTGTAACACGGCGGACAAAAAAAGATGAAAACACTGACCGGAACAAAAGCCTTGACGGAGCTGAAAAAACTCAAAACGGCATATTGTGAGTTTATAAAAATCAATTACGAATACAACGCGAAAAGCTGTTTAACTTGCGAAACACAAGGCGCGTGTTGCCTCGACGCGCATTTCGTCAATGTTCATATTACAAAACTCGAAGCCGTAGCGATTCGTAAAATTTTGGGACAATTAAGCGAAGAAAAACAACGCAGAATTTTTGAGCGGGCTAAAGAAACAGTAGAAAAATACGATTTGAAAACATCGGGCGATACTTTTGAACAAACTTTCGCCTGTCCGCTTTTTGAAAAAGGCGTTGGTTGTCTTGTGCATTCAGACGCAAAACCTGCGCCGTGTATTTCTCACGCTTGTTATGAAAAAGAAGAGGATTTACCGCCCGAGAAATTCCAGGAACAAGCCGAAAACCGCATCGAACGGCTCAACAAAAGAACTTACGGCAACGCTTTTTCGTGGCTGCCGATTCCCGTTTGGCTGGTGAATATCTATGCGAAAGATTTTGAAGATAAATAATTCTTTCTCGACGAGCTTTTTTTCTCAAGCGGGAGAATTTTTCGTTTCCCGCTTGAGAAAAAAAGCTCGTCGAGCAAATGCAAAGAGTTTAGTTAAAAATAAAACCGTGCAAAATAATAAAGAATCGGCGCGTTAAACAGCAGACTGTCCAATCTATCGAGCAAACCGCCGTGTCCGGGCAAGATATTTGCTGTATCTTTTGCACCCGCGCCCCGTTTTATCGCGCTTTCCGCCAAATCGCCGCCAACGCCGACAACGCTCATCACTATTGCCAGCGGAATCGAAACTTGGTAAGGTAATTCGGGGAAAAACAAAAATGTGGAAAGCGCGGCAAAGCCAATTGCCAGCAAAATTCCGCCGATAAAACCTTCCCAAGTTTTATTCGGTGAGATTTTCGGCACGAGTTTGCGTTTGCCAAAATTTTTTCCAATATAATACGCGCCCGTGTCCGAACCCATTACCACAAGAAAGAAAAATCCAAGAAGTTTAGTCGAAAGACCCGGAAAGGTTTCAAAACCGACGCGCACCGAAACCAGAAAGCCGCCCAAAAACACAATAAAAAAAACGCCCAAAATCGTTACGCCAATGCCAGTCAACATTTTTGTAAAATCTTTTTGAAAGCGAAATGTCTGCGTTACGAGAACCGCAATCACAAAAAGCGCAATTGTCAAAAGTAATAAATCAGGCGTTTTGGTCGGCGCGTCAAAAAGAAAAGCGATAAAAAAAGCCGCCGCGCCGAGATATGCGGTTGAAGCATCGGCTTTGAGTTTTAGTATTTTTGTCAGCGTGTAAAACTCAAAAAGTCCGGCGACCAGCGCGGCGGCGGCAATAATCACAAAAAGCCAATTTGCCGGCGGATAGTTTGGCAGAAAATACGGCAAAACAATTGATAAAAACAAAACAGGAAGCGCAAAGAGCGCGGTTAAAAGGCGTTCATTCATAAAATTATTTCACCACCGAGCCGCAGAAACAAGAACATAGCGGAAAGAATAAATAACGCAGAAACACGCGCGATAGTCAAGTGTGTTTTTGCCCTTTTTTTGAGTTTTTTGTGCCTTTTTGCGGCTAATTCACTCCGCCGAAACGACGTTCGCGTTTTTGAAAATCCACAATTGCTTCAAAAATATTTTGGCGGCGAAAATCCGGGAAAAGCGTTTTTGTAACGTAAATTTCGCTGTAAGCAAGCTGCCACAGCAAAAAATTGGAAATGCGATATTCACCGCTGGTCCGAATCATCAAATCAACTTCGGGCAAACCGCTGGTATAAAGATTTTCTTCAATGTCGCTTTCGGTCAAATCTGCCACCGATTTGCCGGTTTTCTGCAAATTTCCGACGGCTTTTTGGCACGCTTGGACAATCTCGGCACGCCCGCCGTAATTAAGCGCGACATTTAAAATCGTTCCTGTGTTATCTGCCGTTATTTGCATTGCATCGGCAATTTCTTTTTGCACCGATTCATTCAAACCTTTGATGTTTCCGATTGCCTGAAACTTAATGTTTTGCTTATGGACTTCTTTTAATTCGCTTCGCAAATAATGTTTGAGCATCCGCATCAAACCGGAAACTTCCGTTTTCGGACGCTTCCAGTTTTCGGTCGAAAAAGCATAAAGCGTAACGGCTTTGAGTTCAAGCCGTGCGCTTGTATCAACGATGGCGCGAACCGATTCGGCACCGGCGCGATGCCCAAAGATTCTCGGTTTTCCGCGCATTTTTGCCCAACGTCCGTTGCCGTCCATAATTATCGCAATGTGATTCGGCAGACGCGCAAAATCAATCTGCGAAAGCAGTTTTGCTTCTTCCGAATTCGGCTTGATAATTTTGGTAAAGTTTTCAAGCATTGGTGATAAAAGGCAGAAACCCGCACGTCAGCAAGGATGCAATAAATTTTAAGTTTCAGAACCTGAAATTTGAAACTTTGGCACGCTCCCTTATGGTCGTGCTCCCGCCTTTGTCTTCTATCGGCATCCTATTTCTTTTTCCTCAATTCCGATAATCGCATTCGTATTTATTTTGCCGTAAATATGCGGATAAATCTCGATGTTTGTCGAAGATTCATTGATTAATTCGGAAGTTAATTTTTCTGTATCAATCTGCAAAAGCAAAACTTTTCCGGCGTTTTTATAATAACGATTCAAAACCGCATCAATCTGCTTGGCAAAACTACAGTGAATAAAGCCTTCCGCCGTTAAACTCTCGGCTTCATAAAAATCTCCGTCTTTAAATTTTTCCCAAAATTCGGGTAAAACGATGTGATAAATAAGCATTTTTATTCTTCAGCTTGAGCAACTGCTTTTTGTAATTCCAAAAACTTTTCGCGCACAAATGGATTAAGTTTTTCGGCAAAATCAGCAGTTAAATCTTTGATTTTGATAATTTCCTGCACGTCTGCCAAATCCTTCAAACGATGCGGCGCAGTCATTCCCGAAGCTAGTTTTAATTCAAGGAGTTTCTCTAAACTCAAGGTCTTTATGCTATCAATTTTGACTTTACTTTCATTTGGATTTGGAAAAACAACGGGTTTCGGCTTGCCGTCGCCGGGAAATTCGCCGCCGGTAATGATATCAATAGTTACATTCTCCCGCGTTGTACGAAACTTTTTTGTTGCTCCTTCAAATGCAGGACGATAACCGAGTCCGACAAGTTCGTGCCTAAATTTTTCTAAACCTTCTTTCGTTAAAAGTAAATCAATATCTTCGGTAAAACGCCGATATCCATACTGATTCAGCGCAATCGCACCAATAACATTGTAATCAATTCCGCAATCTTCCAAATCTTTCACGACGCGACGCAAAGTTTCATTAAGCGTTCCTTGTCCCATAAAAAACCGCAAACCTTCCTCGTAAGCCGCAACGGGCGAAGAAATTATTTTTTGAAAATTGGTTCTCATTCGTAGCTAACTTTCAGCAGCGTTAAACCGTTTGCCGGAGCGGTTTTGCCCGCTAAGTCGCGGCTGCCGGTAACGATTGCCGTTTGAATTGTATCAGAATCTTTTTCGCCGCGCCCGACTTCGAGCATTGTGCCGACAATCGAGCGCACCATAGAACGCAAAAAGCCGTTGGCGGAAATACGAAATTCAATGATTAAAGCGTCGGCGCGTGCATTCCAATGCGATTCAACCGTAAATTCCGAAATTGTCCGTACGCGGTTTTCGACATTGGAACGCGCTGCGGAAAACGCCGTCCAATCGTGTTCGCCGAGAAAGAGTCGCGCCGCTTCGTTCATTTGCTCGACATCCAAAAAGCGCGATTCGTGATGCGCGTAACGCACCCAAAACGGCGATATTACCGGCGCATTAACTACTCGATAAACATAAGTTTTTACTTTAGCGGAAAATCTCGCGTGAAAATCGTCCGCCGCTTTTTCAACATTTAGTATCTGCACGTCGCGCCGCAAATTTCCGTTAATCGCCACCCGCAATTTGTCGGGCGTAAAAGTGCGGTTCAATCTGATATTGGCGACTTGACCTTCAGCATGAACGCCTGCATCCGTGCGACCCGAACCAATAACGCTAACTTCTGCGTCTTCCAGCAAATTCAAGGTTCTTTCGAGTTCGCCCTGCACCGTGCGCTGGTTTTCCTGCACCTGCCAGCCGTGAAAATCCGTGCCGTCATATTGAATGAGAAGTTTGAAATTCATCTTTCTAATGGTAAATGGTAAATTATTTTTGCAGATTTATCTTGGCAGTTTTAATTGAAGAAGTAATAGGTTTTTGGATTTCTTCACAATCTTCTAAAAGAGAATTTGCCAAATATTGATAAAGTTTTACAATCTGCAATACAAAATTATATGCTTTATCTTTTAAAATATTTTCTTTCATTTATTATTAACAATTTACCATTAAATCTTTCGGCTTCCGGGTTTTACTGCAATTTCACCTCGCTTACACATCGGACAATTTTCGGATTTGTAGCTCGGAACTTCCAAACTGACCAAGGAAATTCGCGGAACGCCGACATCTGCCGCGCCGTTTGAACGGTCAATTATCGAAGCCGCCGCCATAACTTCCGCGCCGCGAGATTCGAGTGCTTTGATACATTCGCGGGTTGAACCGCCGGTTGTAATAACATCTTCAACAACCAAAATTCTTTCGCCTTTTTTAATCGAAAATCCGCGCCGCAAAGCCATCGCGCCGTTTTCGCGTTCTGTCCAGATAAAGCGCACGTTTAATGCTTTTGCAGTTTCATAACCAATAATCAAACCGCCGATGGCGGGCGAAGCGACTGTTTCGATATTTGCATCGGTAAAATATTCGGCAATTGCCCGCCCAAATTTTGCCGCGTCCGGCGGATACTGCAAAGCCAGAGCGCATTGCAGATATTTCGGGCTGTGCAAGCCGCTCGACAAGATAAAATGTCCTTGCAAAAGCGCACCTGTTTCTCGAAAATGTTCTAAAATCTGTTCGGAATTCATAGGTTTTTAACCGTCGCTAATCAGCCTTGGGTCATAAAAGTTAAGTAAGTAGATGGACAAAAATAAAGTATATTTTAACCAGCGTTGCACAAAAATTAAGTTTTTAGTTTTTTGAGTCGATTAGTTGTGAGTAAGCTACAACTCAACCACAACCAATAGACTAAATTTTTCAATTTACTTAATTTTTGTGCAACGCTATTTTAACCACAGATTGACACAGATTTTCGCAGATAAGAAACGATTGGAGAATCAGCTTTTAACTTTATCAATCAACTATCTGAGTTAATCTGTGTTTATCTGTGGTTAAAATAATCTTATAAAATAATTCTGTCCGATTACTTACATTCAGCGATTTTCTCGTTTTTAATACGAAATTTTTTCAAAATCGGAATTAGCCCAAAAACAGTATCAACCACAAAATGACTAATGACGTATTTGTCTTCGCAAACGCGGCTGTAAATTTGAATATCGTTGATGGCGGAAACGAAAAAACTCGTCATTTGCTTCGCTTGCGCTTGCGGTTTCACATTTTCCCGCTAGAATAAAATGAAGATGTTACCGTATCCTAACCTAATTTCAGATTCTCTGCTAATCAGCGAAACTATTCAACTTCTGCAATCTGTCGGCGGACGCGCTTCAGCGGTTAAGGTCGTTGATTATGTGATGAAAATTTCTGCGCCTGAGCCGAGTTTAGCAAAACTTTTGGTTGCCGATTTAGTCAATACTGATTCGCGTCTGCGGTTGAATAACAATACTTTGGAATTGATTGAGTCAAATTTTGAACGGAGAAACTTTGCGGAAACTGATTTTGTCGTGTTTGATTTAGAAACGACGGGCGCGAAAACTCCACCGTGCCGAATCACGGAAATTGGTGCTTATCGCGTGCGAAATAGTGAAATTACGGAAGAATTTCAAACCTTGGTAAATCCCGAAACACCGATTCCGATGTTTATCTCGCAATTAACCGGAATCACGGACAAAATGGTGAAAAATGCGCCGAGATTTCCCGAAGTTGCCGCTGACTTTTTAGATTTTATCGGTGATTCGGTTTTGGTGGCGCACAACGCGCATTTCGATTTGCGTTTTTTAAATCACGAAATCGGCAAAATGTTTGCCGAATACCGCGTGGCAAATCCGCATCTCTGCACGGTGAAACTTTCGCGTAAACTGCTGCCGCATATCGAAAATCATCGGCTCAACACGGTTGCTGATTATTATTCGGTCGCGCTGGTCAATCATCACCGCGCCGCGTGCGATGCATTTGCCACCGCGCATATTTTTGTCAACTTACTTAGCGAATTAGACAGTTTGGGCATAAGAGATTTGGCAACAGCGAAAAAACTGAAGTTTTAAGCAGCCGTTTTGAGAAGTGTTTATATGTTAGACAAAGTAAATTTACCACCGACCAACCAACAAAATTTGGACATCCGCTCAACGCCGCGCGAAGAAATGAATCTTTTTCCGCTCGACACTTTCAAATATGATTATGCCGGACGCGAGATTTGGATAGATTTTGAAATTCCCGAATTTACGGCGATTTGTCCGTTTTCGGATTTTCCCGATTTTGCCATTATTAAATTAAAATATGTGCCGAATGAACGTTGTATCGAATTGAAAAGTTTGAAATTATATATTAATTCATTCCGCGAAATAAAAGTTTTTCACGAACATGTTGTCAATATAATTTTGGAAGATTTTGTCAAGGCTTGCGACCCGCTGCGCGTCGAGATTGAGGGCGATTTTCACGTGCGCGGAAATATTAAAACGGTGGTGCGGGTAAGCTATACAAAAAATTGATAAGTGATAACTGAAAAGTAGATTTTGTGAAATATACGATACTTGTCGTATTAATTTTAGTTATCACTTATTAATGGCTCGTTGCCGCCATCACATTCGGCTCAGTGATATTATGTTTATGACAAGCATTTTCGATTAGTTCGTTTATTTTGCCGTCAATCATGCTTTCATCCGCTAATCCGGCATTAGTAACTTCGGAAACAATCAGGAATTTAGCTTTTTCGAGCAAACTTTGTTCGCGGAAGGAAAGTTTTTTCTCATGGCTTAAATATGTAAGTTTTTTCAACACATCAGCCGCCTCGAAGACATCGCCCGATTGCAGTTTTTCGTTATATTCGCGTGAACGAACTTTCCAATCGCTTGAAACCTCCTCGAAGTCTTTGGCTAAATTAACTACTAAATTTTTATATTGTTTTGACGTGATAATCGGTCTGAGTCCGACGGCTTTGACATTTGCCATCGGAACAAAAATCGTCGAATTGTCGCTCAAAATCCGAAGCTCATAAAATTCCACCGAATCGCCGCCGATTTTTTTCTTTTCAATATTCTCAACCAGACAAACGCCTTGATTCGGATACGCAACCTTCTGTCCTATGCTTAATTCCATAATGTTCTCCTTTTATTTAAATATTCATAAAATGATGAGAAACGAAACGCCACAGCCAATTCGCGTTTGAGCTAAAAACTTGAAAGTGAAATTAGTATATCACAAAATTGCGACCCGCAAAAGAATTCCTGAAAACTGTTTGCCGGAGAAAATTTTAGTGAAGTCGTTTAAACATAAAAAAGCGAGCCTTTTAATAGACCCGCTTTAATTTGGTTTAATTCAAAATTTCTTGACTAGTTAACACTAAATACTGAATACACGCTACCGGTTGGCTGTATCACATCGGCATCTTCCATTGTAACGAATAATCCAAAATCTTTCAGTGCGGTTTCGCTGCGGATTTCAGATTCTTGACGTTCACCGCCATTAATAACCTGACCGAGTTTTGTATATTTTCCGTCAGGCGAAGAAGCCCAAAGAACAAAACGTTTGTCTTTCGGAGCCAGCTTCATATCGTCAAAACGCATTTTTATTTTCGTTACGTTGTCCTTGCTATTGTCGATATACGCCTTTCCTTTTAATCCTTGCAAATCACCGGCAAAGTTTATTCTGATTTCTGTTTCACCTTTTTTAAAGCCCGAAACTCCGAGAAGCGGGACATTGTAAGTTGAAGTAACGGCGCGGCTGGTTGCCACTTGTTTATCATCGCCGGTCGGGACTGTTGGTTTATTTTGCACAACAGCGTAACCTTTTGGAACAGAACTTCGGAAAACAACCGGCGTATCAGTCGCAACAGTTGTTAAACCTTCCGTCGGTGAAAGCACCAGCATAAATTGGTTAAGCGGAGTTTTGAAACTTGCTTTGCTCATACCGTTTTCAGCCATTACGGGACCTAAAAGCGTGGCTCTGCCTAGCGGGTCAACTGCATAAGCAAAATAATTAGAATTATCAAGACCACTCAGGTCAAGATTTACCGTTGTTTCGTTGCCCGTCCGCATTACGCGAGCCATTCCTTTAGAAGTCATCATACTGCCTGTCGGCGTTAACTCGACGGCAACTTCTTTTCCCACCGGATATTCGATTACCGTATATGAACCATCGGGATTCTGCACGACTTGTTGTTTTGTCGTTGTGGTCATCGTTGTCGTTTTCGCAGTTGTATCTTGTGCAACGCATGACAAGGTTATCGGTACAGTTGCTGAAACTGGTCTGCTGATGTCTTGTGCAATGGTAACGCATGACAAGGTCATCGGTACGGTTGGTGAAATAATGTTTTGTGCAACGGCAACACCTGTCAAGGCAGTGATGAGAACCAAAGTACCGCCAATTGTTAATAATTTCTTGTTAATCATAAAACCTCCTAAAGTTTTGACAATTTTCTAATTGCTTAATTTTAAAAGCAAACTGTCGTATTTCAAAGAATAAAGTTTGCAAACACTATGCCAAATAAAATAAATCTTTTATTTATAAAACTTTACACAAACTCACAGGCAGTTTGATAAGCTATTAAATAATTGTGCATTAAAACTTTACACTAACTGTTTTTCACAAGATAAAAAGCGACGAGCCAAATAAAACTCATCGCCTTTCATAATACTAATGAACCGAATTGCAATTACTTTATTTCCAATTCAAACGGCAGTATCAACATCGCTTCGCCGTTTTTCATCCGGTCGAAAAGCTGTGCAAAGCGCAGAGCGCGACGCGCGTCTTCCGGCAAAGATTTAACCAAGGCTTCCTGTACTTCCTGTTGTTTTGCTTCGGCAAAAGTGTTGCTGTCGCCGCCGAAAATCCGCTCGAAAAACGACTGCGGCGAGGGGAAAGCAACTCGCTCCACTTCTTTGTCGGCGGGCAGATTTGCCAAGCCTTTGGCGACATCAATGGCTTTTTCAAGTCCGCCGAACTCGTCAATCAAGCCGTTTTGTTTGGCTTGCGTTCCCGTCCAAACGCGACCTTGACCGATGGAATTTACTTCTTCGTCGGTTTTGCCGCGACCGCTGGCAACTTTCGGCACAAAATCACCGTAGTAAATTCTATTTGCCTGGTCTTGCATTTTGGCGCGTTCATCATCGGTCCATTTTTCGGTTTCGCGGAAGATTCCGGCGTTTTTACCGCGCATAATATATTCATTCGTTATACCGAGCCAATCGTATGTTCCTCTAACAACGGGTTTTCCGAGAAAAACACCGATTGAGCCGGTAACGGTTGTCGGTTCGGCGACAATTTTATTGGCGTTGCAAGCAATATAATAACCGCCGGAAGCGGCAACATCCGCCATCGAAACAACCAACGGCTTTTTCGCCTTTGCATTTTCGAGCGCGTGCCACATCACATCGGAGGCGAGAGCCGAACCGCCCGGTGAATCAACGCGCAAAATAATCGCTTTGATTGAATTATCATTTGCCGCGTCATTGACGGCTTGCACAATCGTATCCGAGCCGACGGTTTCCGCGCCAAATGCGCTGCGGTTGGATTTTCCGCTGTTGATTGCGCCCGAAGCATAAATGACGGCAATTCTTTCGCCCGTGTTCAAGCCGAGCGAATCCGCCGGAACTTCGCGGTAATCTTTGCCGTCAACCGTGCGGAGTTTGTCGTCCGCTTTGTAACCAAGCCGATTTTTCATCTCGTCGAGAACTTGGTCGCGGTAATTTGCGCCGTCAATCAGTTTAAGCTGTTGGGCTTCGGGAGCGTGATGCGGCGCGTTGTCAATAATCGCTTCAACGTTTTCGGGAGCTAATTGACGGTCTTCGGCAATGGCGTTCTTAAATCGTCCGAAAAATTCATCCAGTAAAGCGTTGATAACTTCGCGCTGCGCCTCCGACATCTGTTTTTCGGTAAATTGGTCGGGCGCGTTTTTATATTTGCCGATTTTAATAACTTCCGGTTCAATGCCGAGTTTATCAAGCGAGCCTCGATAAAATGTTGCTTCCGCCGCAAGACCGTTAACATATAAATCACCTGCGGGCGGCATAAAAACCTTTTCGGCTGCCGAGGCGACGTAGTATTCTTTATTCATTCCGAGTTCCATAAACGAATAAATCGGCTTGCCCGAAGCGCGAAAATCTTTAATCGCGGCGCGAAGTTCGTCCGCCTTTCCCCAACCGATTTGTGGAAATTCAATATCAAGCAGAACCGCACTGACGCGGCTGTCAACCTTTGCTTTGCGAAGCTGCGTCAAAAGACTTGTAAATGACATCGGCTGCTTGATGCCGATTAGTTTCGCCGTATTATCTTCCGGCGCGTAATCAGGCAGTTCGCCCGAAACTTTCAAGATTAAAACGCTGTTTTCAGGTACATCCGGCTTGCTTATTGATTCGACTATCAATGCGATTCCGATAATTGCCACTAAAAAAACGGCGAGAAAGATTCCGCCGACGATGAGAAGTATTTTTGCTGTTTTTGACATTGCCATTTTGTAAATTTTTACTCCAAAAACTTTTTTAATTTTCGCCCGAAAGCAAATTTCTATTTATTTCTATTTTATGTTACGCAAAA
Organism: Acidobacteria bacterium 5-1; assembly: GCA_002050455.1. Classification (GTDB taxonomy): domain Bacteria; phylum Acidobacteriota; class Blastocatellia; order Pyrinomonadales; family Pyrinomonadaceae. Next base: position 12,759 of record MWZA01000179.1, read on the forward strand.
GTTTGGAAAAAGTTTGAAATCTTAAAGAGTCCAAAGTCCAATGTCTAAAGTCTAAAGCCCAATATCAAAATATTTCTACTTTGGATTTTGGACTTTGGACTTCAAAAAAGCGAACCTTGATTTTCCAAACTACTTGCTTCGACCGTTTTTTGTCCGAATAACCCTTTCAATTTATTGACGCTGGCGGGCGCGTGTCCTTCGTAATAATTGCTGAAACAAATCCAAAATCCAAAATCTAAAACCCAAAATCGGATGTCAGGGCTGGAATTATGACGATTGGATAACGAAAGCGGACGGCGAAACGGTTTTTTATCCGCGCGGGACGCGCACCAATGAAATGCTGGAGAATTACTCGAAAATATTTAACACAATTGAGGTTGATTCGACATTTTACGCGATTCCGGCAAGTTCAAGCGTCGAAAATTGGTATCAGAAAACGCCTGCCGATTTTACGTTTTCGCTAAAATTGCCGCAGGAAATCACGCACGAATACGGTTTGCGCGAGCCTTCTTTTCCGCTTTTGGACGAGTTTTGCGAAAGAGTTTTGCTACTCGAAGAAAAACTCGGCACGGTTTTAATTCAGCTTCCGCCGAACTTTGAAGCCTCAAAAGAAAACGCGCAAGCCGTGCGCGAGTTTTTGGCGGAACTGCCAAAGAAAATTCGTTTTGCAATTGAGTTTCGAGCGCGAGAATGGCTGATTGATTGGACGTTTGAAGAATTGGAGAAAAATAAAGTCGCGCTGTGTCTGGTCGAAGGCAATTGGATTCCGCGAGAATTGATGT
>MWZA01000111.1 GCA_002050455.1 Acidobacteria bacterium 5-1
ATGTTTGAGAGAAATTCTTGACGGACTCGTTCGAGATGTTCAATCTGCGTGATGTCGTAAAAAACGCCGATTGCGCCTTTTATTTTATCAAGCTGAATCGGCGCGATATGCACGTCGTATTTGCGTTTTTCGATGCCCGGAATTTCGAGTTCGATATCGAAAAGTTCGCCGTCTTCCAACGCTTTGCGAAACGCTTCGTGCAAAGCGAGGTCGCGGATAACTTCGCTCAGACGTTTTTCTTCCAACACGCCGTTTTTGCGGGCAAAAGCGTTATCTGCCGCCGCGTTTGAAGCTAAAATGCGCGTGTCTTCGCCGACGATAATCGCGCTTTCGCGCAGTGTTGCGAGAATTTTGCTCAAAATCGGGCGTGAAGTTTTTTCGTCTGTTTCTTTACTTGCAAACCAAGTATTTAAAAAACTCATTTCTTTAAGTGGTAAGCGGTGAGTGGTAAGTGGTAAGTGAAAAACCGAAAACTTACCACTTACCACTCACCGCTTACCACTCATTTCGACTCAACAAACCGATAACCAACGCCGACCACCGTTTCGATGCAATCGCCGCAATCGCCCAATTTTTGCCGCAGACGGCGAATATGAACATCCAACGTGCGCGTGTCGCCAAAATAGTTGTAACTCCAAACATTGTCGAGCAAATTTTGGCGCGTGGCGACTCGTCCCGCATTTTTAATCAGATGCGTCAGCAAAGCGAATTCTTTGCGCGTCAGTTTGACATTTTCCTCGCCGCACATAACGCGCATATCGGCAAAATCTATCGTTAGTTTATCATCTTTGTAATTTTGAAGCGTGTCTTTTTCAACGCGCCGCAACACTGCCCGGACACGCGCCACAACTTCTTTGACCGAAAACGGTTTGACGATGTAATCGTCCGCGCCAATGTCGAGTCCGGCGATTTTATCGGTTTCGGCAGCTTTTGCCGTGAGCATAATTATCGGCGTTTTTTCGGTCAGAGGTTCGCGCCGCAATCTTCGGCAAAGTTCCATTCCGCTCATTCCCGGCAACATCAAATCCAGAATAATCAACGACGGCGGATGCTTTTCGTCGAGTGCCAGGCGCAAACCTTTCTCGCCCGATTCGGCAACGACGGGACGAAAACCCTCGCGCTTAAAGTTGTATTGCAGACTTTCGGCAATATCCGCGTCATCTTCGATGATTAAAATTTCGTGCATCATATTTAGATTTTGGATTTTAGATTTTAGATTTTGGATTGAAGAAGAAAACAATCTGTTTTAATTTAGTCGGAAAAGCATTTAGCTAATCCAAAATCCAAAATCCTACTGGTGTTTGATAAAAACGGCTTCCTTCATATAAACGGTCAGTTCGCAAATGTCTTTGACATAATCGCCGATGCGTTCCAGATTTCTGGCAACAAACAAAAGCCGCGCAAGTCGGGTTGATTTCGCTGCGTCCTGCGACATTGTTTCCATCAAATCATCAACTAGGCGGTCATAAATCCGGTCAACCTCTTCATCCTGTTTAATAAGTTCCCGTGCTTTGTCCGAATCGTTTGAAGTAAAAGCGTCGAGCGCGGATTGGAGCATTTCCAAAGCGCGTTCCGCCATTTCATTTAGTCCGTCGTAAATTTTGAGTTCCGGTTCGTCGTTCAACTCCAGTGCCGCCCGCGCAATGCTCGTCGCGTGGTCGGCAATGCGTTCCAAAATCGGCGTAATCTTGAAAATCGAAATCACCATCCGCAACTCGCGGGCAACCGGACGGCGCAGTGTCAAAACTTCGACACTCAAGCGGTCAATTTCAAGTTCAAGGCGGTCAATCACGCGGTCGTTTTCCAAAACCTGAGCGGCAACTTCGCTGTCTCTCTGCACGAGCGCGTGCATTGCACGCTGCACAGCTAATTCGACTTCGCCGCCCATCAACAAAAGCCGGTCGCGTAAAATATTCAGTTCGCGCTCCAAAAGTTCTCTCTGCTCCATTAACTAGAAATGTAGAACAAAATACAGATTTATAAAAGCGCGAAGTTGGAAACTAATGTCAGAATAGGCGAGAAGTTTTACCGTGATGTGAACAAAATATTAAATAAATGTTAAGTTTTTATAGTGGTGAGCGGTAAGTGCTAAGTGGTTAATTTTTTACTAGACATCTTTGCTTAGATTTAGTGAATATTTTCTTCACTTACCACTTAGCACTTACCACTCACCACTATTTCACCTCTTTCGGGCGAATCAAAACGCGCAGAGTGCCGCAACCGGAATTTATCTCGCTCCAATTTTCAATCTGCAAATCAATTACTGCTAAAGCCGCCGTCGGCATCGGTTGTAATTCGCCGGTCAACATTTTCAAAAGCCCTTCAAATCCGGGATTATGTCCGACCAGCATAACGGATTGAAGTTCGTCGTTTTGCTCTGAAATGATTTGCAAAAGACGTTGCGGGCTTGCTTCATAAATTTTTTCGTTAAACTGAATTTCGCTGTTTAATTGCGCCGCTTCACAAACTAAAATTGACGTTTGTTTGGCTCTTTCGGCAGGTGAACTAATAATCAAATCAGGCTGAAATTGATTTTTATACATCGTTTCGCCCATCAGCGGCGCGGCTTTCATTCCGCGCCGATTAAGCGGGCGGTCAAAGTCTGCCAAATCTGTATTGTTCCAACTCGATTTGGCGTGGCGCAGCATAAAAAGTGTTTTCATATTTTTTTCAAATCAGTCAGAAATTTCCCGAAGCACAATCGGGCGCGGCTGAAAAATTGCTATCAGCGTTGAATAAACTTTCTTTTTTAATTTTTTGTCTTTTCGGGCGGAAATCAGAACGTCGGTTACAGACAAGATACCGGCAAGATTACCGTCTTTGTTGATTACGGGAAGGCGTTTCAGTTGATTTTTACGCATTTTCTTTAGTGCGTCCTCAATTTTATCGTTTGCCGAACAACAGACAACTTTTCCGCCGGTCAATTCTTTAACTTTAATCCGCGAAATGCTTTGTTTTCGAGCGGCAGCGGCAATGCAAATATCGCGGTCGGTAATTATTCCGACGACTTTGTTTTCCGCGTCAACCACCGGAACAACGCCGCAATCCCTTTGCCGCATAATTTCAGCGGCTTTAATCAAAGTGTCTTCCAAAAGACAGAAACCAACGTCTGTCGTCATTATTTTTTCAACTTTCATTTCATCAAATAGTAATTCAAAGACAATTTGTTTTATTATTATCTTTAGAAGATGAAAACACAAAAACTCGCAGCGATAGACATCGGCTCAAATTCCTTAAAACTCGTTATTATCGAAGCTGCCGCCAGCGATTCTTTCACCGTGCTTTTACAGGGACGCGAGCGCGTCCGGCTCGGACACGAAACGCTCAAAAATCGTTTTTTGTCGGATGAGGCAATAAATCTTTCGGCAGCCGCCATCGCCAAATTTCGCTCAATCGCCGAAAGCCGCGAGGTTGATTCAATTATCGCCGTCGCCACCGCTTCCGTGCGCGAGGCGGAAAACGCCGCCGAATTTGTCACTGAAATCGAAAAACGCACGGGCGTTCGTATCGAAGTTCTGTCTTCGCTTGAAGAAGCGCGATTAATTGGCGTAGCTGTCGCCCAATTTTTCGGCGCGGACAATAATTCGCTCTTAAATATAGATATCGGCGGCGGTTCAACCGAACTTTCTTTGATGAAAAACGGCGAACCGCATAAACTTTTTTCGATGAAACTCGGCGCAGTCGGTCTGACCGAAAAATTTATTTTCAGCAATCCGCCGAAAACCAAAGAACTCAAAAATGTGCAGGCGGAAATTGTTTTTGCGCTTAAACAACCGATGCGAAAAATGGAAGGCGAAACGTGGAAGTTTTCCACCGGAACTTCCGGCACGATTCTTAATCTGGCGACGTTGCTGAATTTTCAAACCCCGGAAAATCAAGCGGGAAAATCGGAAATTAAGTTAAAAAAATTGATTTCTTTGAACAAAATGCTGGCGAAAATTCCGCTTGAAAAACGCGCTCAACTGCCGGTTATCAGTCCGCAACGCGCCGAGATTATTGTCGCAGGCGGGCAAATTCTGGAAGGCGTAATGCGGGCGTTTAATATCCAAACGCTTCAGCCGTGCGCTTACGCCTTACGCGAAGGCGTGATTATTGATTACTTGCGCGAAATTGAAGCCGAATCGCTGCCGCCCGTGCCGGACGTTGACGACATCAGGTTGCGCGATGTTTTCGCCATCGGCAGACGTTTCGGCTACGAAGAAGCACACGCCTTGCAGGTTGCGGGCTTGGCGGAAAAAATGTTTGACGCGCTCGCGCCGATTTACAGTCTTAAAAGGCACGGACGCACACTGCTTTCCGCCGCCGCGCTTCTGCACGACATCGGTTATCACATCTCGCACGAAGCGCACCACAAACACTCGCTTTATCTGATAAAACATTCGGAAATGACGGGCTTTTCCGAAACCGAAAAACTGATGATTGCCAACATCGCGCGTTATCATCGCAAAGCCTTGCCAAAGGAAAAACACGCGGATTTTATGCAGTTGAGCGAAAAAGACCGTAAAATTACGGCACGGCTCGGCGCGATTTTGCGAATTGCCGACGCGCTCGACCGCGGTTATGAAAACCACGTCAAAGACATAAAATTCAAACTCGACAAACAAAATTTGTATTTGAAACTTGTCAGCAATGAAGATTGCACAATTGAACGAAAAGCGATTGAGCAGAAAAAGGATTTGTTTGAATTTGCGTTTGATTGCAAATTAAAAGTTGCGTAATTTCTCAAAATTGGAAAACAATTTCAGCCTGTTTTACTTGTTTCTCAATTCTTTGATTCTTTTCAACAGTTGCGGCGTAAGTTTGAGCGTTTGAAAAAGCGAGCCGCTGGCAAAATGTCTGGCAAAACCGCGAAAGGTTACGAGCGCGTTTTCCGAATACGGAAGCCACCAAGCGTTTGGCACAAGTGAAATGTAATTGACGTGAATGTGCTGCGGTTGGACGAGTTCCATCAAACCTTGCAAGCCGTGCGTTCTGCCGTAACCACTGTTTTTGAAACCGCCCCACGGCGTTTGCCCGATGCCGTGCGTGTAGAGAACTTCGTTGACGCAAACTGTTCCGGCTTCGATTTTTTCCGCAAGCCGCTTTCCGCGTTTTATGTCGCTTGTCCAGACGCTTGCGGTTAAGCCGAATTCCGAGTCGTTAGCGAGTCCGACAGCTTCTTTTTCGGTTTTGAATGTGGCAATCGGAAGCGTCGGACCGAAAGTTTCTTCCTGCATCGGACGCATTTCGTTGGTCGCGTCTGAAATTACGGTCGGCTCAAAAAACGTGCCTTTGAAATTCGCATTGCGCTTTCCGCCCGTGAGAATTTTCGCACCGGCTTTTTCAAATTCGGCAACGTGGTCGGCGACGATTTTCATTTGCCTTTCCGATGACATTGCGCCGATGTCGGCTGTCGCTTCGCTGCCAACATTTTGGTTGAGTTTTTTTGTTTTTTCGACGACTAAATTTGTAAATTTTTCAACGATTGATTCTTCGACATAAAGCCGTTCAACCGACGAACAGGATTGTCCAGAATTGCAAAACGCGCCCCAGATTGCGGCTTGTGCAGCAAGCTCAAGATTTGCGTCGGCGAAAACAACCATCGGGTCTTTGCCGCCGAGTTCGAGAACAAACGGCGTTAAGGTTTTCGCGGCGGATTCGGCAATGCGTTTGCCGGTCGCCACGCTTCCCGTGAACATAATTTTGCTCACGCCCGCTTCGACAAGTGCCGCACCCGTTTTGCCGTCGCCGGTAACAATTTGCAGAACGTTTTCGGGAAGTTTTGCTTTTTCAAAAATCTTGCCGATTTTCAGCCCGACCAGCGGAGTAAGTTCGCTTGGTTTAAGAACAACCGTATTTCCTGACATCAAAGCCATCACGATTTCGCCGAGCGGAATTGAAAACGGATAATTCCACGCCGGAATAATACCGATTACGCCGAGCGGTTGATAAACGATTTTTGAAGTGCGTCCCAAAAGCGCGTAAAGACCGATGTTGATTTTTTCGGGCTTGAGCATTTTTGCCGTATTTTTAGCAAAATACTGCATTAAATCAAGCACCGGCGCAATTTCCATCGAAATCGCTTCGGCAACCGGTTTGCCCGATTCGTCAGAAATCAGACGCGCAATTTCGTCCATCTCATCGAGAATGACTTCACGCGCTCGCATGATCATTCTTTTTCGTTCGGCAAAAGAAGTTTTGCGCCAGAGTTGAAACGCTTCGCGTGACGTTTCGACCACTGTTTTGACATCTTCGGTGGAAGCGGCGGAAACTCTGCCGATTTCTTCGCCCGTCGCCGGATTGTAGGAAACAATGTCGTTTTCTTTGATTGGAAATGAAATAACCGCGCTCATATTTGTTTCTCCTTTTGCCGCTTATAACTTTGCCACAAAAACTGCTCCGCCGAAAGTCAAAAATAAAATTACGCTGACAAAAGCGTTGGTTGTAAAAAAAGCGGCATTAAGTTTGCTCAAATCATCAGCTTTGACGAGCGTGTGTTGATAAATCAAAAGTGCGCCCGTAAAAATTACGCCGAAAAGTGCGAGCCAGCCGAGAGATGTTTCAAGATACAAAATAAATAAAACAAAAAACGCCTGCGCGTGAAACAGCCGCGCAATCCAAAGCGAATTTTTTATGCCGAACCGCGCCGGAATCGAGCGCAAACCGAATTTTCTATCGTAATCGAAGTCTTGACAAGCATATAAAATATCAAAACCCGCCGTCCACATCATCACCAGCAGCGACAATAAAAGCGGAACAGGCGAATCAATCGTGCCGCGCACCGCAATCCATGCCGCCGTCGGTGAAATCGCCAATGCCCAACCTAAAACAAGATGTGCCAGACTCGTCCAGCGTTTGGCGTATGAATAACCGAGAACACTCGCCAAAGCAATCGGCGACAGCGCAAAAGTCAGCCAATTGAGCGCAAAAGCCGCAAGCAGAAACAATCCGACGGAAGCGGCGAAAAACGCCCACGCAAATGAAATGGAAAGTTTTCCGCTTGGCAATTCACGGTTTGCAGTGCGCGGATTTTCCGCGTCGAATCTCCGATCAATAATGCGGTTAAAAGTCATCGCGGCGGAACGTGCGCCGAACATCGCCGCCGTTATCCAAAGAATTTGCCGCCACGTTGGAAGTCCGTCTGCCGCCAGAACCGCACCCAAAAATGCGAACGGCAGAGCAAACAAAGTATGCTCGAATTTTATCATTTCCAACGTGATTTTTAACCTTTGCCAAAATGCGTCCATCAGTTTCCGTTTTCCCAAATAAATAATTGAAGTTACGTTTTACTTGAGTAAAGCAATCTTTGCGCCAAAAATCAATGGCAGTTCAATCAAACAAATCTGTTCATAAAAGCGTGTGATTATTTTATAAATTAGGATTTTCTCAAAAGTATGAATTTTAACGCCAAGCCGCAAGGGTGCAAAGACGCTGGAGGAAGAAACTTTTTTTGATTGTTTAATCCGACTGCCGATATTTAGACTCTCAAATTATTTCAGAAAACTTTGCGCCTCCAACGACTTGGCGTTAAAAAAAATCTTACTTTGAGAAGTCCTGCGAATTTCATTTTCAAGTAATTTTAATACCTGAAAACAAAAGCGGTGCGTAAAATATTTCAAATTACGCACCACTTTTGCTTATTAAATTTTACTTTTTTATTTCATTTTCTTACGCGGAATTTTTTCATCCATCATTGCCGTTTGATAAACAAACGCCGCCATAATCGTCGCCGCTTGTTTCATATCATCAGCTTGAATTCGGTCGAAAACATCTTGATTTGAGTGATGAGTTCGAGAGCCGTATTCGATTTCGTCTTGAATAAATTGAAAGCCTGGAAGTCCGATTCTATCATACGATAAATGGTCAGTTCCACCCGTGTTAGAAAGCGTTATGGTCGTCGCGCCCATCTCTTTGAACGGTTCGAGCCATGCTCGAAAAATCGGCGCAACCGCCGCGTTTCCTTGCAGATGAACGCCGCGAATTTTGCCTGTGCCGTTGTCAAGATTATAATAAGCGGAAAGTTTTTCGTAATCAGCTTGCTTGACGAATTGCAGCGTTTTTTCGCTGCCCCCCATCATCGAAAACATATCGCCGCCTTTCATTTCGCCGAAATGCTGTTTGACGTAGGCTTGCGAACCTAAAAGACCTTGTTCTTCACCGCTCCAGAGCGCAACGCGAATTGTTCGGCGCGGTTTGAGTCCAAGCGACTGAATGATTCTTGCGGCTTCCATCGCCACGGCAACGCCGGCGGCGTTGTCGGTTGCGCCCGTTCCGGCGTGCCACGAATCCATATGTCCGCCGAGCATTACGATTTCATCTTTAATGCGCGGGTCGGTGCCGGGAATTTCCGCAATCGTGTTGTATGCCATCGGGTCTTTGTCATCATATTCGGCTTGGATATTGACCGACATTTTTAGTTTTTCGCCAAACTTAATCATCCGCACAAGGCGATTGTAATGCTCGGTCGCCAAAGTTATTTGCGGAATCATTTTACTTTCGGCTTCTTTTTGCTGCGGCGACAGACGTTTGCTGCTGAAATACTCTTCCATACTCTTCGGAATTTCCTGCGCCACGCTTGCCTGCTGCACAAAAACCGTTCCGCCGCTTCCGTTGAAACTATTGTCAACCATCACCGCCGCGCCTTCCTGCAATAAAAAGTTCATCCGTTTTGCGCCCTGCACAAATCTGTCCATAAACATTTTCATTCTTTCGGGCGAAATTCCCGCATTATTGCGCGGAACAGTTGCCGGGTCAGGTGCTTCAGCCATTTTCGCCAGTTCTTCGTCAGTCCGGCGACTTCCCATTGGCTCGAAATTAGCTTTGAGTTCGCGCTCACCGGAAACCAAGACAATTTTACCTTTGAGTTGACCTTTGTATTTTTCGTAATCGGCATCTGTTTTCGGAGCAAAATAAACGACTTCAGCCGTTATTGTGCCATTTGTCGAAGGCGACCAGGCTTTTGGATATGCGATTAGCGGAATATCAGACGGCGCGACGATTTGCGCATCGAAATTTTTCAGCGTCCAGCCGCGTCCAAACGGTCCCCACGCTTCGAGATGAGCGTTTTGCAATCCCCATTTTGCCATCGTGTCGCGCGTCCATTCGTTGGCGCGTTTCATCGCGGGCGAGCCGGTCAATCTGCCGCCGATAACATCCGTCAGATAGCTCAAAGTCTGCATCACTTGCGAATTTTTCGAGCCTTCTTCTTTAATTTTATTAATAATTTCCGGCGGTGCTTGATAAGGCGCGGGTGCGGCTGCCTGTCCGAAAGCAGCGGTCGGAAGCAGAAAAGCATAAAGCAGAAAAACGCTTAAAATCTTGCGTCGTAACATTATTTTATTCTCCTGAAAATTTAGTAATACTTTTGAAAGAAAAGTTTTTTTGATTATACCGCCAAGGGCGTGAAAAGGTTTCAGAAAAATGGAAAATAGAAAACATTTCTTAATTATCCATTATCTATTATCCATTTTCCATTAAACCTAAGTTTTCCAAGTCAGCGTGTAAGCGGGCGGAACATTTTTCATCACGAGCTGGCTTTTTTTCGCTTTGCCGTAATTTTTGTCCATATATTCGCGCAGTTTTATCGCTGACGGAAAATAATAACCGTGCGCGTATTGAAAGGTGCGAAAAACGCAGCCTTGTTCCATAAATTTATCAATTTCGGTCAAAATTATTTCGCCGATTTCATTCGGTATCGAAACAAACGGCAGGCATGAAATGATGTATCCAACTTTTCCCAGATTTGTTTTTTGATGAAGCGAAAAAACATCGCAGGCATTGCCGCGAACGATTTTGAGTTCGGGAAATTTTCTTTTCAGCGATTTAACCAAATCTTTGTCGAGTTCAATGCCGAGATAGGATTTTTCATCGGGAATCGAATCTTGCAAGAATTTCGTTATCGCGCCCGTTCCCACACCGAGTTCTAAAATAATTTCATTTTCATTCGGCGATAAACCCTGAACCATTTTTTGAGCAAGTTCGGGCGACGACGGCGTAATCGCACCGACTTTGAGCGGGTTTTTCAGAAACGCTTGGAGAAATTGAATATTCTCGTTCATTACAAAATTATTTAACCGAAACTGACGTTTGCGCGTCCGTGCCTGAACTTTGTGTTAAATCGTTGACGCTAAGTTTATAATCGCAAGCCTCGTTTTGGCAATAGCGGAACGTGCCGTCTTTCTTGGTTGTCTTTTCAAGGACAAACGGTGCGCTGCATTTCGGACACGGCTCGCTAACGGGTTTGTCCCAATAAACCGCGTCGCATTTCGGATAATTCGAGCAGCCGTAAAAGACTTTGCCGCGCCGCGATTTCTTAAAGACGATTTCGCCTTTGCAGCCGGCTTTCGGGCAAGCGATTCCCGTTGTTTCGCGTTTGACGTAATCACATTTCGGATAATTTGAACAAGAAACGAATTCACCGAAACGCCCCGTGCGCTGAACAAGTTTCGCGCCGTCTTTCGGACAAGTTTCGTCGAGTTCGACCGGTGGCGGAGTTGTAATCGTCGCGCCGCTTTTTTTGTCAATTTTGCGGATATTTTTGCATTCGGGATAACCCGTGCAGCCATAAAACGCGCCAAACCGTCCGCGTTTCAAAGTCATATCTTTACTGCATAATTCGCACAGCTCAACTTCGGAGTCTTGAGTCTTGAGTCTTGAGTCTTGAGTGTTTTCTTGACTCAAGACTTTAGACTCAAGACTCAAGACTTCCCGCGTCGTTTTGCATTCGGGATAATTCGTGCAAGCCAAGAATTGCCCGAAACGTCCGAATTTTATCACCATTCCCGCGCCGCACTTCTCGCAAATTTCGTCGGTCGGAATCGCTTGCTTTTTGGTGTTTTTGATACTTTCGGCGGCGTTGGCTAAGTCTTTTGAAAATTTGTCGTAAAAAGTGCGAAGCGCAGTGCGCCAATCGAGTTTGCCGTCCTCAATCTCATCGAGATTTTCCTCCATCCGCGCCGTATAAGTTGGGTTAAAAAGGTCGTCAAAGTTTTTGACGAGTAAATCATTGACGGTTGTTCCCATTCCGGTCGGGTGAAATCTGCCTTCGAGTTTTTCGACGTATTCGCGGTCTTGAATCGTCGTCATAATCGCGGCGTAAGTCGAAGGTCGCCCGATGCCTTGTTCCTCCAAAGCCTTAACCAAAGTCGCCTCTGTATAACGCGGCGGCGGCTCGGTAAAATGCTGTTCGGGCGTGATTTTGTTGAGTTTTAACTGCTCGCCTTTCTCAACCTGCGGCAGATTTTTTTCTTCGTCGTCATCTTCAGCGTCGGCTGGTTTTTCGTCGCGTCCTTCTTGATAAACCTTCAAAAAGCCGTCGAATTTCTGCACCGAACCGGTGGCGCGAAACATAAAGCGTCCGGCTTTGATATCAATCGTCGTTTGGTCGAAAATCGCGGCGGTCATTTGCGATGCGACGAAGCGTTTCCAAATCAAAGTGTAAAGTTTCAGTTCGTCCGCACTCAGATAATTTCTTAAATTTTCAGGTGTGCGCGTTATATCCGTCGGACGAATCGCTTCGTGCGCGTCCTGCGCGTCTTTTTTTCCGCGATAAATCGTCGGTTTTTCGGGCAGATATTGTTTGCCGTAATTGCCGCCGATAAAATCTCTGACTTCCGATAAAGCCGTGTCAGAAACTCTTACGGAATCTGAGCGCATATAAGTTATCAAACCGACTGCGCCTTCGCTTCCGACTTCCATACCTTCATAAAGTTTCTGCGCCGTCGTCATCGTGCGTTTTACGGAAAAGCCGAGTTTCCGCGCAGCTTCCTGCTGCAATTTGGAAGTGATAAACGGTGGCGTCGGGTTGCGCTTACGCTCCTTAGTCGTAACCGAATCAACGATGAAATTTTCCTTTTCGGCTTCGTCAACAATAGATTTCGCCGTCACTTCATCTTTGATATGCGTTTCGGTCTTTTTTAAATCTTGGTCAAAACCGCTTGTCTTGACGGTTTGCTCTCCAACTTTATAGAGCCGCGCATCAAAATTCGGCGGCAGTTTCGCCGTCAGATTAGCGATAATCGTCCAGTATTCAGTTTTAACAAATGCTTCGATTTCGCGTTCGCGGTCAACTACCATCCGCACGGCGACGGTTTGCACTCGTCCGGCTGAAAGTTTTCCGCCAATGGTTTTCCACAAAATCGGCGAAACTTTATAGCCGACTAATCTGTCCAAAATCCGCCGTGCTTGCTGCGCCTCAACCAAATCCTTATTGATTTGCTTCGGTTGTTTGAAAGCATCCTTTATCGCGTTTTTCGTGATTTCATTAAACATCACGCGGAAAACTTGTTTGGCGGGACGCTTCGGGACGATTTCTTCCGCGAGATGCTGGCAAATCGCTTCGCCTTCGCGGTCGGGGTCAGCCGCCAGATAAATCGTGTTCGATTCCTTTGCCGCTCGTTTCAAATCCGCCACAACCTTTTTATTATTGCGCTTCTTTTTGTCGGGAATAACTTCGTAAGTCGGCTCGAAATTATTCTCAATGTCCACGCCGAGTTCCTTCGACGGCAAATCCTTAATATGCCCAATCGAAGCCAGAACTATGTAGTCGCTTCCGAGGTATTTGTTGATTGTTTTCGCCTTTGCGGGCGATTCGACGATAACTAAATTTTTTGCCATTTTTGTAAAACTTTATCTGATGAACTGTATTGAGCAAACTCTATCTTGCGCGATTTTGTCAAATTCGTGATGGTCGGAAGTCAAAACTGTTCCGCCGAGTTGGTTGGCTAAAACAACGGCGATGCAATCGGCTAAAGAGGCTTTATTATTTGCTTTGATTTTGCCGACTTCTTTCCAAAAAAATTGGTCGAAGTCATTTCTTTTGACGATGCTTATGAACCAATAAATCTTCAATCGCTTGTTCAGCGGCGATTCTTCCGCCGCCGCGCCAAAAATCATAATAAACTTCGCACAAATTTATTGCGTGAACGCAACAAATATTTGCCGAATCAACAATTAACTTTTACATCACATCTGCGCCGATCTCTTCTCGCAAATAGGCAATCATCGCGCACGAATCCAAAATATAAATTATTCTTTCGACATCCATCCTTTATCCTCAAGTTCAATTCCTTCTTGCTTGCGCCGCGCAAAATCTTCACTACTCGTCTGTAAATGCGCGTATTTGCCCATGATTTTTTTCGACAACGCCAAACGTCTTTGTCGTTCTTTTTTAAGCGCACCTTCGTCATTTTGAAAATCACCGTTTCGTGGTTTCTCAATTTCGGGCGCGGTTTTGTCTAAAACTTCTCTGACTTTTGCTCTCTCTTCGACGGAAAGTTGTTTCACTTTCGCCAAAACATCTTCTAAAACTGCTGACATATTTTCACCTCAGATTTTCCTCGCGTAACGCTTTCCCGCCATTTCCCTAATCAACTCTCGCATATCCAAACCGAGTATAGCAGATGCCAAATCACCGATTGAAAGTTGGCTGGTTTCCAGCAGAAAATCAATATGCGTCGGTT
>MWZA01000142.1 GCA_002050455.1 Acidobacteria bacterium 5-1
ATTTGAGTCTTTACCCGGCTTATCAAAATGACGCGAAAACGGGCGACATGATTCAGGCTGTTGTTCATATTAACGCGAAGGATTTGAAATTTACCGAAACAAATGGTAATCGAAGGGTAAATTTCGACCTTGTGGCAATGACTTTCGGCGATAACGGAATTCCGGTTGATAAACTCTTGAAAAACTACACCGTCGAAGTCGGCGAAAAAATTTATCAAAATATGCTGGCAAACGGTTTTGTTTACACATTGCCCGTTCCGATTAAAAAAGCTGGCGCGTATCAATTCCGCATCGCTCTGCGCGACACTAACTCGGATAACGTAGGTTCGGCTTCGCAATTTATCGAAGTGCCGAATTTCAAAAAAAGAATGTCCGTTTCCAATCTGGTCTTAGACAATTTTACGCTGGAAGAATGGCAGAAAATCCGGCTTGGCGGCGGCAGTGATAATAGTCAAAGAAGCGTTTTGCTCGATACGACTTTGCGGCAATTCAAAGGCGGCACGATTCTGCGCTACGATTATGTAGTTTATAACCCGAAACAATCTCGTTCTTTGCAGACGCAGTTACGGTTAATTCGTAACGGCAAAGTGGTTTATGAAGAACAGCCAACCCCAATCAAAACTATCGAACAAACGGATTTGCTTCGTCTTCAAACTGCGGGAGCGATTTCCCTCGGCAAAAACCTCGAAGCCGGAGATTACGTTTTGCAAATAATCGTCACGGACTCAGCAAGCGAGAAAAAATTTGCCTCGCAATTTGTCGAGTTTGAGATTGTCGAATAAGCACGTTTCAAATCTAAAATTTCAAATTCTAAGTTCAGCGCAGAAAAATGCTAAACTTGGAATTTCTTTTATGGACATAATCGTCGGAACTGCGGGACACATTGACCACGGGAAAACTGCGCTCGTCAAGGCATTGACGGGCGTTGACGCTGACCGTTTGCCGGAAGAAAAACAGCGCGGGATTACGATTGACATTGGTTTTGCCGAACTTGAATTGGATGACTTGCACGTAGGATTTGTTGACGTTCCCGGACACGAAAAATTTGTCAAAAATATGCTTGCCGGAGCTTCGGGCATTGATTTGGTCGCGCTCGTTGTCGCATCCGACGAAGGTGTAATGCCGCAAACTCGTGAACATTTTGAAATCTGCCGTTTGCTTGAAATAAAAACGGGTTTGATTATTCTGACAAAAAAAGATTTGGTTGATGAAGAATTGCTTGAATTCGTAAAATTAGACGCTTCCGAACTCGTCGAAAATTCATTTCTTAAAAACGCGCCGATGATTGCTGTCAGTGCGAAAACAGGCGAGGGCATTGCCGAATTAAAAGAAGTTTTGCACGAAATTTCCGCAAAAATTCCTTCGCGGACAAACGAAAAAGTGGCGCGTCTGCCGATTGACCGCTCTTTTTCGGTGAAAGGTTTCGGTGCGGTTGTAACGGGAACGCTTATTTCGGGCGAAATTAACGAATTAAATGAAATGGAGGTTTTGCCGACACGGAAAAAGGTTCGCGTGCGCGGTTTGCAGACTCACGGAAAATCCGTTAAAGCGGCGCACGCCGGACAACGAACCGCAGTTAATCTCGGCGGCATTGATTACAGCGAAATCGAGCGCGGAATGGTTTTGACTGTGCCGAATATTTTGCGTCCGACGCAGATTTTTGATGCGGAAATCGAAGTTTTGAAAGATGCCAAACACAGTCTTAAAACGCGCCAGCGAGTTCGCGTTCACATCGGCACAATCGAAGCGTTAGCAAGAGTTCAAGTTCTAAATGAAGAAGGCGAAATCAAGCAAGGCGAAAAGGATTTTGTGCAATTACGGCTTGAAATTCCGGTTGTAACAATTCCGAATGAAAGATTTATTCTGCGCCTCTATTCGCCGCAAATCACGATTGCGGGCGGAAAAGTTCTTGACGCTCTGGCAAGTAAATATCGGCGCAGAGATGTAGAAAACGTCCGCAAATATCTCGACAACTTAATCGAAGCCGAAAATGACAAAGCCAAACAGATAAAATTTTTTCTCGAAACCGCCGACGAACACGGTTTAACTTTCAATGATTTACAAGCGCGGACAGGTTGGCGCGATGAAATTTTGCAAAAAGCGATTGCGGAAAATGTCGAAAGGAAGGCGATTATCGAGGCGGAAAGTTTCTATGTTGCGCGAACACCGTTTGATAATTTGAAAGCAAAAACCTTAACCGAAATCGAAAATCATCACAGGCGCGAACCGCTTAAACAAGGAATTTTGCAAGCAACTCTGCGCGAAAAAATCTTTTCGCATTTGCCGCTTGAAGTTTTCAAAACGACGCTTTCGCATCTAAATAAAGACGGCAAAATTTCCGCTGAAAAGGACTTTGTAAAAGCGAGTTCGCACAGCCAGGAACTTTCGGCGGAAGAAAAACAAATTAGTGAAAAATTGGAAAAGATTTATAAAACCGCAAAACTGGAAGTTCCGACGCTGGAAAATGCTTTAAGTGAAGTAATCGGCGGCACAAAATTGAAAAGGGAACACGCCCGCAAAGTTTTTCAGATTCTCTTAAATTCGGGTGAAATCATCAAAGTTACGGAGGATTTTTATTTCACAAGGGAAGAAATTGCGGAATTGATTGAAAAAATTAAAAATTTTGCGTTTGAAACGCTTGACCGATCGATTGACGTGCCGAAATTTAAGGACATCGCAGGCGTTTCTCGCAAATATGCGATTCCGCTGCTCGAATACTTTGACCGCGAAAAAATCACGCGGCGGGCGGGCGATAAAAGATTGGTTTTGTAGGAGGAATTTTTTTACGCAAAGGTGCAAAGATGCAAAGATTTTAAATGAAAAATACCTTATTAAATAATCTTTAGAGAAGTTTTCAATTAGTTGTAACACAAAGAATTTCACGCAAAGACGCAAAGCCCGCTAAATCCGAAGTTTTTTTACTTGGCGTTCTTTGCGTGAAAAAATAAAAGTAAAAAATCCACGCTTTATTTCTTTATCTGAAACGTGATTTAATTTTTACAATGAAAGAAAAAATAAAAATCGGAATAATCGGGACGGGTTTTGCTCGTACAGCGCAGATTCCCGCGTTTCAAACTTTATCAAATGCGGAAATTGTTTCCGTTGCCAGCGGGCATCTGGAAAATGCCGAAAAAACTGCGAATGATTTTGGCATCGCGCATTTTACGGACGATTGGAGAGAAACGATAGAGAAAGATATTGGTTTGGTCTGCATCACCACGCCGCCGAATACACACCAGGAAATGACGCTTTTTGCGCTTGAACGCGGCATCGCGGTGTTGTGCGAAAAACCGATGGCGATGAACGTCGCCGAAGCCGAAGAGATGACCGAAAAAGCCGATGAAAAAGGTGTTCTGGCGTTGATTGACCACGAACTTCGTTTCACTAACGGCAGACGAAAAGCATTTGAAATTCTCCGCAGCGATAAAATCGGAAAAGTGATGCACGCCAAATATCACTTTTGCAACGCTTCACGCGGCGATAGAAATCTGGCTTGGAGCTGGTGGTCGGACGAAGCGCAGGGCGGCGGTGCGCTCGGCGCAATCGGTTCGCACGTCATTGATACGTTTCGTTGGTTTCTCGGCACGGAAATTTCCCACATTTTTTGTCAATTAAGCACGCACGTCAAACAGCGACCTGACGAAAAATCCGGCGAATTACGCGAAGTTACGAGCGATGACGAAACCTTGATGATTCTGCGTTTTGCCGACGGCGATTTGACGACCGACGCAACCGCGAATGTTTCGATTTCGGTGGTCGAAGCGGGAAATTATCAAAACCGCGTCGAATTTTTTGGCACGAAAGGCGCATTGCGGATTGAGGACGGCGGCGAGATTTATTTTGCCGACATTAAGGAAAACGTGTGGAAGCAAATTGAGGTTGATTTAGGCGAAGTTCCATCGAATATGAAAGTTGGCGGCTGGTCGCGTGGTTTTTTGAACTTTTCTCATGAACTTGTCGAAGCACTGCAAGCCGGAAAAACTGAAATTGAAAACGCGGCAACTTTTGAAGATGGCTTAAAGGTACAGGAAGTTTTGGACGCGGCGCGACTTCAGAGATGGCAAGCGGAAAATTAATTTGTGTTGAAGGTTCAAAATCCTTGTTAAATTTCGTTTAATGTTTCCACATTTTTGCATCTGCTCAAAACTTTCGGTAATCATATTGGGAAAATCAAGTTTTTATATCTTCTAAATACAACTAACCTTTTTATTTCTGTAAAACTCAGTATCTATTTTGTTTGAACCTATTGCGAAAAGAACCTATTCACCCAAATATGCTTCTTTCACTCTTGGGTCGGCAGCGAGTTGACGGGAGTCGCCTTTCATCACAATTCTGCCGGTTTCCAAAACATACGCGCGGTCGGAATGATGAAGCGCGGCGTTAGCGTTTTGTTCGACCAGTAAAATTGTCGTGCCTTCGGCGCGGATATTGTCAATCGCTTCAAAAATTGTGTGAACGAGAAGCGGTGCGAGTCCGAGCGAAGGTTCATCGAGTAGTAATAAACGCGGACGCGACATCATTGCCCGTGCCATTGCGAGCATTTGCTGTTCGCCGCCGGAGAGCGTCCCTGCCTTTTGTTTTTCACGTTCCTTCAGACGCGGAAAAAGCGTAAATCCGCGTTCCATATCGTCGGCAATATTTTTTTTGTCTTTGCGAATATACGCGCCCATATCCAGATTTTCACGCACGGTTAAATTGGCGAAAACACCGCGACCTTCGGGCGACATCGAAATTCCCATCGGCAGAAGTTTGTGCGTTGCCATTCCGCTAATATCCGTGCCTTCATAAGTTACACGCCCTTTTCGCGGCTCTAAAAGTCCGGTGATTGTCCGCAGAGTCGTGGTTTTTCCCGCGCCGTTTGCGCCGATTAATGTAACAACTTCGCCTTGATTGACCTGTAAAGAAATATCGGTCAAGGCTTCGATTGCTCCATAATTTACTGAAACATTTTCTAAAGTCAACATAATTCTTTTTTATTTAACGCAAAGACGCAAAGAAAAAGAAAATTTGAAAGCTATTTATTGGATTTATTTAAAATCTTTGCGCCTCTGCGTCTCTGCGTAAAAAATAAATTGAAAAGTTCCTTAATCACCTAAATATGCCTCAATAACCTTCGGGTCGTTTTTAATATCTTGCGGCAATCCGAGCGCAATTGATTTGCCGTAATCCACGACTTGAATTCTGTCGCAAACGCCCATCACGACGCGCATATTGTGTTCGACAAGAACAATAGTTAAATTAAAACGGTCGCGGATTTCCTTAATTAAATCCGTCAAATCTTCCTGCTCGGACGGATTCATTCCCGCCGCCGGTTCGTCTAAAAGAAGAAGATTCGGGCGCGTCGCAAGTGCGCGGACAATTTCCAAACGACGTTGATTTCCGTAAGGCAAACTTGTTCCGCCTTCGTCTTTGTATTTTGCAAGGTCAAAAATTTCGAGCAATTCCATCGCAAATTTGCGGTGTTCGGCTTCATCCTTGAAATAACGCGGAAGCCGAAAAATCCCTTCAAGTAGACTTTGTTTAGCATGGCGATGGCAAGCTGTAACGACGTTTTCCAAAACCGTCATACTCGGAAAAAGCCGGATATTTTGAAACGTGCGCGACACGCCGAGCCGCGAGATTTGATACGATTTTAAGCCGTTGATGCGCGTTCCGTTGATAATTATGTCGCCCGAAGTCGGTTCGTAAACGC
Organism: Acidobacteria bacterium 5-1; assembly: GCA_002050455.1. Taxonomy (GTDB): domain Bacteria; phylum Acidobacteriota; class Blastocatellia; order Pyrinomonadales; family Pyrinomonadaceae. The sequence goes on from MWZA01000142.1 coordinate 5,693, forward strand.
CCGTTAAAAGATTGAAAATCGTCGTTTTGCCCGCGCCGTTCGGACCAATTAAACCGTAAATTTCGCCTTGTTTGACCGCGCAGTCAAGTTCGTTGACTGCAACAAGTCCGCCGAAGCGAATTGTCGCTTTGTCGGTTTGCAGAACAGAACTGCCGTTGGTGGTAACGCTCATTAATCTTCCTCCTCACTTGTCAGGCGTTTTGCTTCTTCCTGTTGAGCAATTGGAGTGCCTTCACTATCGCCAACCGTTTCCGTGCCTGCGGTTTCTTTGCGCGGACGCTTCAGCCAACTCAATCCGAATTCGTTTGTTCCGAAAATTCCCTGTGGACGCAAAATCATCGTCAAAATCAAAATCAATGCAAAGATAACCAGCCTCAAAGAGTCAAGCGGAATGCTTGAAAGTAAGACTTCGCCGCTTGAACTGACTTGGATAAACGGGACTTGGATAAAGGAAAGTTGGCGCAGAAGTTCGGGAAGAAGCGTTACAACAATTGCGCCAATAATTGCGCCGGTCATCGAACCCATTCCGCCCAGCACAATCATGATAATAACTTCAAATGATTTGATAAATTGAAAATCGTTGGTTGAAAGAAACTTGTTATAATGCGCGAAGAGAACGCCTGCGATTCCCGCAAAAGCCGAACTGATGACGAATGAAATAACTTTGTAGCGCGTTGTATTCACGCCCATCGCTTCCGCCGCGAGTTCGTCTTCGCGGATTGAAATCAGCGCACGTCCGGCATCGGATTTAACGATGTTATGGACGACGACGACTGTAATGACGGCAAAAATTCCAATCCACAGGAAACTTGCATAACCCGGCACGGTATAACCGGTTGCGCCGCCAACCGCGTCAATATTCAAAATGACAATGCGAATAATTTCGGCAAAACCGAGCGTTACAATCGCCAGATAATCGCCGCGCAGACGCAGCGACGGAATACCGACAATCAAACCGACAATTGCAGCGACGACTGCACCGATAAGTATGGCAATGAGCAAAATAATGCTCGTCGCCCCAACTTCGCCTAAAGACGAAAATGCCGTTTCCAGTTGTTTTCCGTAAGTTACGGTAAAATACGCCGAAGAATATGCGCCGACCGCCATAAATCCGGCGTGTCCGATGGAGAATTGTCCGGTAAAACCGTTAATCAGATTTAATGACGTGGCAAGAATGATGTTGATGCCAATAAACACGAGCAGACGCGCTGAATAATCGTCAATTCCCGCACCGAAAAATCCTGCGCTGCTCATCATCGCGTTCACAATGTAAAGAAGCGCGATGACGATGATTCCAAATATTAAACTCTTCACCAGAGAAGACATATTTTTCAGTTATCAGCTATCAGCTATCAGTTATCAGTTTTGTTGACTGATAACTGATAACTGATGACTGTGTTAGACCTTTTCCTGCACGTTTGACCCTAAAAGACCTGCCGGACGAATTAAAAGAACCAAAATCAAGATAGCAAACGCGACTGCATCACGATAAGTCGAAGGAATACCGATATATTGCCCGTAACCGACGACGAGCGTTTCCGCCGCGCCAATCAGCAAACCGCCCAAAACCGCACCCGGAATGTTTCCGATACCGCCGAGAACTGCCGCAACGAAAGCTTTCAAACCAATCAAAAGACCCATCAAAGGCTCAATTTTAGGATTATACTGCGCGACCAGAACGCCGCCCGCCGCCGCTAACGCTGAACCGAGTCCGAATGTAAAAGCAATAACAAAATCGGTATTGACTCCCATCAATTTTGCCGAATTCAAATTAAACGAAACGGCTCGCATCGCTTTGCCGACTTTAGTTTTGAAAATGATGTATTGCAAACCGAGCATCAGCAAAATCGAAACAACAAAAATCAGCAGCTGCGAAGTATTTATCGTCGCATTGCCGAAAAGCGTATAATTGTCGTTTGGAAGAAGCTGCGGAAAAGCACGCGGTGTGCCAGAGAAAATAACGACAAAAGTGTATTCAAGAAAAAGCGACATTCCTATCGCAGTGATGAGCGTCGTCATTCTTGAATATTTTCTAACCGGACGATAGGCAAACCGTTCAATCAACATTCCGATTACCGCCGAGATTATCATCGAACCGAAAAGCACGACCGCAAAACCGATAATAGACGGACTAGATTCAAAACCCAGATGAATTGCCAACATATATCCGGTGTATGCACCGACCATAAAAACGTCGCCGTGCGCGAAATTGATAAGCCGCAGAATCCCATAGACCATCGTGTAGCCGAGCGCAATCAGCGCGTAAATCGAGCCGATGGTTAAACCGTTGATAAGCTGCTGAACAAAAGTGTCCATAAATTTAAGTTCAAAGTTCAAAGTGAACAGTTCAAGGTTCAAGACTGTAATCCAACCTTGAACTTTGAATCTGAAACTTAATACTTATTTATTTGTGCTGTTTGCCGAATTGCTGTTTACCATCGAATTCATATTTGAATTCATATTTCCATTCGCCATTGTGTTTGTATTCATATTCATTGGAGAATTGGCGTTTGTGTTCGTGTCGTCAGTTGGCGCGGTCATACCTTCAGGATAAATAGTTTCTTTGTAATTAAAGCCGCTTTTTGAAGGATCGAGTTCCAAAACGACTGCCGGTTTAACGGCGTTGCGCTCCGCATTAATCGTGATCTTTCCGGTTATACCGTCGAAATTATCTGTTTGAGCGATGGCATCACGCAGTTTTTGCGGGTCGGCTGAACCGGCGCGTTTGAGCGAATCCGCCAAAACCTTTGCTGAATCATATGCCAAAGCCGCGAGCGAATCGGGTTTAGCACCGAATTTTGCTTGATAGGCTTTGACGAAATTTTGAATTTGCGGTTCGGGATTATCCGCCGAATAGTGATTTGAAATATATGCGTTTTTCAATGCTTCGCCGCCAAGTTTCCAAAGATCAGGCGAATCCCAACCATCGCCGCCCAAAAGAGGCATATTCATTCCGAGTTCACGCGCTTGTTTAGCGATAATTCCGACTTGACCGTAATAACCCGGAATGTAAATGACATCGGGATTTGTGGCGCGAATTGCCGTTAACTGTCCCTTAAAATCGGGGTCGGTCTGCGCGTAAGACTGTTCGCTGACGATTCTTCCGCCGAGTTTGGCGAACTCCTGTTTGAAAACTTCCGACAAACCTTTGCTGTAATCCGATTGCACATCGCCGAAAATCGCGGCGGTTTTGGCGTTCAAATTATTTGCCGCATATTTCGCCATCACCGCACCTTGAAACGGGTCAATAAAACAAACGCGGAAAATGTAATCGCCGACCTGCGTAACTTTCGGATTAGTTGACGAAGGCGTAATCATCGGGATTTTCGCTTCCTGCGCGACGGGCGCGGCGGCAAGCGAATTGGTTGAAGCGACCTCACCGAGAACGGCTTGCACTCTGTCTTGGTTAATCAGTTTGGAAACAACCGTTTTGGCTTGTTCAGGTCTGCCTTGGTCGTCTTCCACGATTAACTGAATTTTTTTGCCGAGAACGCCGCCTGCGTTGTTAATTTCTTCAACGGCAAGTTCAATGCCGTTTTTCGTAGATTGTCCGAAGCTCGCCGTCGTTCCGCTCAAATCGGCAAAAACACCGACCTTGATTGTGTCGCCGGTGTTTGCCGCGCCGTTTTCACCGCCTTTTTGCACACAAGCGGCGGAAAACAGCAAAGATGTAATTAAACTAATAGTTAAAATGATTCTTTTCATAGATACCTCACAGATAAAATTATAGCGCGAATGTGTGTGTATAATGCTTGAAAGGTCTTGGCTTTCGAATATTATACGCAGATTTTTTGATTAAAGTTTATTATGCTTACAGAAAATTATTGCACAAAGAATTATACCTATTTCAAATGGCGTGTCGAGTTTATATTAACTAAAATTTTTACCTAAATATATTTAGCAATAAAAAATTATATGGAAAACCACCGAAAACTAATTGAACAAGAAGGATTCAGCCCTAAATTTGGCGATATGCAAGCAGAAGATTTTCGCCGCTACGGACACGAACTCATTAATTGGATTGCCGATTATTTTGAAAACATTGAACAATTTCCCGTGTTAGCGCAGATTAAGCCAGATTGGTTAAAAGACAATTTACCGAAAACTGCACCTGAAAATGGCGAAGATTTTGGAGAGATTTTGGCGGATGTTGATAAATTGATTTTGCCCGCCGTTACGCATTGGAATCACCCGAATTTTCACGGGCTTTTTTCGACTTCGACAAGCAGCGTCGGTATTTTCGGCGAACTTCTGAGCGCGGCTTTTGATATGAAAGCAATGCTCTGGCGCACGTCGCCTGCTTCAACCGAACTTGAAGAAGTTGTGCTTGATTGGCTCAGGCAAATAATGGATTTAGACGAAGGTTTGAAAGGAATTATTTATGATACGGCTTCGGTTTCGACGCTTCACGCAGTTGCGGCGGCGCGTGAAAGTTTGAATTTAAGCATCCGCGAAATTGGTATGAGCGGACGCGATGATTTACCGCTTTTGAGAATTTACACTTCCGAACAAGCGCATTCGTCGGTGGAAAAAGCCATTCTTCTGCTCGGACTCGGACAAAAATCGCTCGTCAAAATTGCCACAGACGAAAAATTCCGAATGATTCCCGAAAAATTGCGCGAAGCAATTGAAGAAGATAAGGCAAAAGGTTATTTGCCGTTTTGCGTTGTCGCAACAGTTGGCACAACTTCAACGACGAGCATTGACCCGATTCCCGAAATCGTGCCGATTTGCGAAGAACATACGCTTTGGCTGCACGTTGACGCGGCTTATGCGGGAAGCGCGGCGATTGTTCCCGAACTGCAAGATTGTCTAAAAGGCTGTGAACGCGCCGATTCGCTTGTAACGAATCCGCATAAATGGCTGTTCACGCCGTTTGATTTGTCGGTTTTGTATTGCCGACATCTGGATTTATTAAAACGCGCCTTCGCACTTGTTCCTGAATATCTGAAAACTTCGGAAACCGTAACGAATCAGATGGATTACGGAATTCAACTCGGTCGCCGTTTCCGCTCGTTAAAGTTGTGGTTCATAATGCGCTATTTTGGACAGCAAGGTATGATTGAACGAATCCGCGAACATTGCCGCCTGGCAAAACTGCTTGCGTCGTGGATTGAAGAAGCGGAAGATTGGGAAATTCTCGCGCCTGTTCCGTTTGCGCTGGTTTGCTTTCGCGCCTGTCCGAAAAATGTAGAAAATTTGGACGAACTCAACGAAAAAATAATGAATTTGATTAACGAAAGCGGCGAAGCATACATTTCGCACACAAAATTAAACGGTAAATTTACATTGCGTGTTTCGATTGGAAATATCAGAGTTGAAGAACGGCATATCGAAAAACTTTGGGATTTGCTTAATAAAAGGCTAGAATTATCAAAGCATTAAAATGTAGTCGCATCATCTGAAATACGAAAATTATTGCTTTAATTACAGTTTCAGCAAAAAGAAAAAATAATTTTGTTTTTTACTTTTGCCTTTTTACTTAAATTATTATGCTGACACACATTGTTTGTTGGAAATACAAAGCCGAAACAACGCAGGAAAAACGCGAAGAACATCTGGCAAAACTGAAAAATCTGCCAAATATGATTCCGAATATAAATAGCTTTAATCTCGGTTTTGATATTTTGCATCTTGAACGTTCGTTTGATTTGGGTTTGGCTGCAATTTTCCCTGACCGCGAAGCACTCGATTTTTATACCGAACACGAAGCTCATCAGAAAGCTGCGAAAATGGGCAAAGAAATTGCCGAAAAGGTTGTTTCCGTTGACTTCTTCAGTTAGCAGTCAACAGTTGTCAGTTATCAATTTCGGTAACTGATGACTGCTAACTGATGACTGTTGACTGCTTTATGAAACTTTGGAAAAAGATAGTTTTAGTTTTGTTTTGCGTCTTGCTTTTGGCGCAGATTCCTTTCATTTATCGCCGCTATCAACTCGGCAAACTCGCCGATAAAATTTCTTTGCTCGAATCACAAAAAACTGAAAATATAAATTCGAATTACGACGATTACAAAGGCGTGATTCACGTTCACACATTTTTGGGTGGACACAGCACGGGCGGTTTTGACGAACTGATTGACGGTGCGCGGAAAAACAATCTCGATTTTGTCGTGATGACCGAACATACGACGGAACTTTACGACACTTCGGCGCAGACTTTGCAAGGCATCCGCGGTGGCGTTTTGTTCGTCGGCGGGCAGGAAGTTGAAACGACAGCCGACCGATTTTTACTTGTTCCCGGAAGCGCGGAAGCCGCCCAAGCCAAGCAGCTGCAAACTTCGGATTTTCTGCGAAAAAATCACGCGCTCAACAAACTCGCGTTCATAACTTACCCGGAAAATTTTAATACTTGGAATTCTGATTTTGACGGCATTGAGGTTTTTAGTCTGCACACCAACGCAAAAAAAATGAATCCGTTTTTCGCGTTTTTCGATACCGTTTGGTCTTATTATAGTTATCCCGAACTGGTTTTAGCCAATTATTTCGAGCGTCCCGAGGAAAATCTGCAAAAATTTGATGAAATAACCACAAATCGAAAATCTACTCTTTTTGCCGGCAGCGACGCGCATTCAAATATCGGTTTTCATCTGTTTGGCGACGACGCGGGCAATAAATTGGTAAATCTGAAAATTGACCGCTACGAAACAGTTTTTCGTCTTGTGCGGACGTACGTTTTGCTCGAAAAAGATAAACAGTTAAACCAAGAAAATTTGCTTGAAGCATTAAAAAAAGGTCATACTTTTATCGGTTTTGATGTTTTGAGCGACACGCAGGGCTTTTCATTTTCGGCGGAAAACGGAGCGGAAAGTAAGATTCAAGGCGATGAAATTTCTGTGTCGCAAGGTGTGAATTTAAGAGCATCTGCGCCGCAAAATGCGCGGTTCGTCATTTTCAAAAACGGCGAAAAAATTTTCGAGGCAGACGAAACCGCCGAAATCAATTTTCAAACAAGGGAAAAGGGAACTTACCGCGTTGAAGTTTATCTCGACGCGCTCGGCAGTCCGTTCGATAAAACGCCGTGGATAATCTCCAACCCGATTTACGTTAAATAAGTTTTGTATTCTTCAGAGTTCAAACTTTAGCGTGCGGATTATTAATTAAGACAAACTAAAATTTGAACTCTGAACACCGGTTAAATCTATCAAAACTTAATTTACAAACTACTTTTAGCTAAAGGGTTTCGTTAAAAAACGCAATGACATTTGTCCAAGCGTCCCCTGCCGCTTTATCATAAACTTCCGGGCGCGTGTCGTTGAAAAATGCGTGGTCGGCTTCGTATTTAATCGATTTAATCGGTAAAGTATTTTCTTCGGCTAACTTTTCCAGAGTGCCGACTTTTACCGGATTTATCCATTTGTCTTTTGTTCCCGAAATAAATAAAACAGGTCCTTTTAAGTTTTTCAAAGCGGCTTCGTCGGGAATATCGCCGTAAAAAATCGCTGCCGCGCTTAAACCTTCTTCC
>MWZA01000085.1 GCA_002050455.1 Acidobacteria bacterium 5-1
GTTCAAGGCGGAACGGCGACAAACGTGATTCCCGAACACGCCGAATGCTCGATTGACGTGCGCTTTAATTTGCTAACGGAAGCAGAGCGAATCGAAAATGAGATTAAAAATTTAAAGTCATTTGATAAACGAGTGAAAATTGAAATTCTCGGTGCGGTAAATCGTCCGCCGATGGGAAAAAAATAAATCGGTTCGCTCGATTGTGCAAAGCGGCGCAGTGTAAATGTTTTCGGGCAAAACGCCGACGCTTGTTAATTGCTCCTGATTTGCAAGATGTAAATCAATCAGCGCGTGTCCTTCGCAGGTTTGCACAAAAAAATTTCCACAGGTGGAAAAGTTTTCCTCAAAGGCGAAGATTACTTCCTGCCCGACTTCATAATTTTTCCCGCTTGCCGCCGGACCAATCGCGCAAATCAGATCTTTCGCGTTCGTGCCGTAAAGTTCGCGCATTTTTCCTATTGCATTTTTGATAATCGAATTAACCGTGCCGCGCCAACCGGCGTGAATCGCCGCAAACGCTTTTGTTTTCGTGTCGCCAAGCAAAACAGGAACACAGTCGGCGGTTTTCACGCCCAGCAAAACATTCGGAACATCCGAAACAATCGCGTCCATTTTGCAGTTTCCGTCCTTTGCGTCAGTAATCTTTTTGACAACACGCACGTCTGCGCTGTGAATCTGCCAGCACGAAACAAGCGTAAAGTTTCCATCAAAAGCTCCGAGAAAACGCCGCCGATTTTCCGCGATATTTTCCGCCGAATCTTCGTCGTAACCAGCTAAATTCAAGGAATTTTTAGGAAAATCGCTGACACCGCCGAGCCGCGTCGAAAAACCGTTGGCAAAACCATTTTCTTCCAAAGCGCAGCAAACGAGAACTTTTATGCCGTTATTCTCTCGCCAAAAGAAGCCGGAATTTGATAGAGTTTCCTTAGTTAAATCTGAAATTTGAAATCTGGAATCTGGAATTTTATTCATGATTGTTTCCATCGGAATAGACATTATAGAAGTTTATCGCATCCGCGAAACTCTTGCCAGAACGCCGCGTTTTGTCGAGCGCGTTTTTACGCAGGCAGAACGCGCTTACTGCGAGAGAAAAGGAATGGCTTCGGCGCAATCTTATGCGGCGCGGTTTGCTGCCAAAGAAGCGTGTCTGAAGGCTCTAAAAACTGGTTGGCAAGGAAAAATCACTTGGCACGATATTGAAATCATTTCCGATGAAAACGGCGTTCCTTCATTAAAATTTCACGGCGAAGCCAGCAAAATTTTGGAAAATCTCGGCGCAAATGTCGTTCATCTCTCGATGTCGCATACAACCGAACACGCCGTCGCACAAGTTATTTTCGAGAAAATTTAGTCAGCGAATTAGACAAATTTCACGAATAATTTTTAAATTTAATTCGTGAAATTTGTATGTTTTTGAGATAACTTTTAATTATTGCTGACCGGCTCTCTTTCCGATGGAAAAACAGGTCGGTTGACGGGCGCATTATCCGGCGACGAATGCAGGTGAACTACTTTCCAATCCTTGCCTGTCTTTTTATAAACCAAAGTCGTGCGTCCTGACGCGGATTCCGAAGAGTTGTCATAATCCCGCGTTTGTTTCCACAGAAAAGTTACAAGTGCGGCATCTTTACCGAGCATCATCACGCGCACGTCGCTTTTTTCGAGCTTAACATTTTTGATGCGCGGGTAAGTTGCTTCCCGATTTTTTCGGTTTTGCTCCCAACCGCGCGTAACCGTCCCGTTATGATTGAAAAACAAAAGTTCCGGCGAATTCCAATAAGCCTGTGTTGCGCCGTCAACATTTGAGTTTTCAATAGCTCGAATCAAATCGTCAAACGCATTTCGCACAGCTTTTTCGTCGTCAGCAGTTGCAGTAGCTTTAGCGGCTGCCGGATCAGTTTTCGCTTTTTGACCGAAAGCTGCGAAACTGCAAATTAAAACCAATAAAATAACCAAAACAAAATTTCTCATATTGTTATTCCTTGACAAAATAAATTTGTGTTGAAAAAAGTTTATAATTAAAAGGCTTAGTTGCAAAACCTAATCGAAAGATTTTATAAAATTGCGGCAGAAATTTCTCTATTAACCAATTTTTATGCAATTGAACAATTTTAAAAACTTAAAACGGCTCTCATTTCCGAAAGCCGTTTTAAGTTTGTATGATTTATTAAATTCTTAAATTCCAAACAATCTTGGCGGTGCTTTTTTTTGCAGAAGTTTTCGCAATTTCAGACGCGCTTTATGCAGCTGCGATTTTGATGTTCCAACCGAACAACCCAAAATTCGCGCAACTTCCTCGTGTTCGTAGCCTTCGACATCGTGCAGAACAAATACATTGCGATAACCGTTCGGAAGTTTTTCAATCGCGTTTTCAATGGCGATTTTATCAACCACCGGCATTTTGCGCGGATTTTGAGTTCCGCTGACGATTTGCACTGGTGTTTCGCCTTCTTCGGTCGTTTTTTCAAACTTCACATTACGTTTGCGAAAGTGCATCAAAACCTGATTAACCGTCAAACGGTGAAGCCAGGTTGTAAAGGCGGAATCACCGCGAAAACTGCCGATTTTGCGATGAAGTTGAATAAATACATCCTGCGTTAAATCTTCGGCTTCAGTCGTGTTTTGCAGCATTCGCAGACAAATTGAATAAACTCTTCGATGATGACGATTGTAAATTTCCTCAAACGCCGCCATATTTCCCTTCGCGGCAAGCTGCGTTAATTCAAAATCTTTGGCTGAACTTATATTAATGGTTTCTTTGGGTTCGATAAACCCTCTCTTTTCCTTTTTTACCTCTGATGTTTCCTGTAAAATCGGATATTCTAAAGTTTCAGTTGTTGTTGTCATTTTCTTAATCCCCCGTGTGTTATTACTATCAATTAGTGTGCCACAAATCTTTTTTATTCTCTCTTATAAAATAATTCACGCTAAATAAGCCTATTTGTTTCATTTTCTTAGGCATACTATTTTATACGTCAGTCATCCAAGTTTGGATTCAGCCCAAAGCGTGTAGTATTTGACGCATCTCATACACGACTTTGTTAAACGTATTAAATCATTACTAATTACCGATTGTTTTCCAAATAATGCTATCATCGTTATTACAAATTCATTCAGGAAAGTTCCCAAGCAGTAAGGTTGCAAAGATGAAAAAGGCTTTGTTTATCAGATTTCTAGTTTTAGTAAGTTTGGTTGTGTCGGCGACGGGGGGTGTTTTTGCCCAAAACACCGCTTCGCCCAAGCCAAAAAGTCAGGAATTTTCTGAAAATGACGGTGTTCCCGTTTTGGCAAAGCATCTGCCCGATTGGGAAAACGCACGAAATAGTGCAGCCTACATTCTAAATCCTGCCGATTTGCGTAAATCACTGGGCGAACGTCTTGTTTTTGATTTGATTGATTTTACAGGCGGCACGGAAGCTGTCACTGCACCTTACCCACAGGGAAAACTTCTGATTGTCGAATATACAACACCGCAGGCATCGGTTGACGCAGATAATAAAATTAAGCAAAGACTTACGGAAATCGGACAAAATCCGCCGATTTTTTATCGCCGTATCGGAAATTACAACGCATTTGTTTTTGACGGCACGGACGAAGCGGCGGCAAACGCTTTGCTCGACCAAGTGAAATACGAAAAATATATTCAGTGGTTAGGCACTGACCCGTTTGCCTTCAAACGTGCGGAACGCGCTTTTGTCAAAGCCGCCGCCGACCTTTTTACGTCAACGACTTTAGCAATCGTCGGCGGACTCGGACTTTCGGTTATTGCGGGAATTATTGTCGGGATTATTTTCTTTTTTATCAGAGACCAAAAACGCGCAGCAATGACGGCTTTTTCAGACGCGGGCGGAATGACGCGCTTGAATCTGGATGGTTTAACTCCGCAAACTTTGCCTGACAGGTTACTTGAAGATTAAGTATTATTTACTCCCGGAATTGAAAACCGTCTTTACCGCCATTTTCGCCAGTTTCCAAGTTCTATCCCAATTAATTGCGCCGTCTTTATCACGCCCTAAAAGTTTATCAGTCAGCATCTTACGCAAATCCTTGCCTTCGCGTTTGAACATAAATTCCTTGGCATAAGGTTTCGCCGTTTCAAAGAAATTAAATTCCGGGTCAGTGATGATACCGATGCCTTCGAGCGTCATCAGCGCACGCATAATGTATGTAAAATTCGACGGCAGACGAAACGGATAATCATACATCACATCCGCCAAATCGTAAGATAACTCTTTGAAATTCACGTCCTTAAGTTTCAAATTCAAATGAAACTGAAACATTTTTTCAACCACCGAACGCACCACATTGGAATCTGAACCGGGTTTTAGAAAATCCAGATCAATCAAATCCTGCGCGATTCCCGCCGGGTCTTTTGCGACCACGTGGAAAAATGCGTCAATCATTTTTGACTGCAATTCGGGCGTAATTCTGCCGACCATTCCGAAATCGAAGAAAGCAAGCCGTCCGTCCGGCATAACAAGCAAATTGCCCGGATGCGGGTCGGCGTGGAAAAATCCGTCCTCCAACAGTTGTTTTAAATAAGTTCTGATTAAAAGACGATTGACCTTTTCGGGTGAAACGTTCCGCGCTCGAAGTTCCTCCAAAGCCGTAACTTTCGTGCCGTGAATAAATTCCATCGTCAAAACCTTATTGGTCGTCGCGTTCCAGTAAATATGCGGAACGTGAACGTTTGTCCAGTCTTTGAAGTTTTCCTGAAAACGCTCGGCGTTGCGACCTTCCGCCGCGTAATCCATTTCCTCGTGAATCGTTACGTCAAATTCGCGCAGCATTCCCGCCCAATCCGCGTTTTCATTCAAAGACGGAAAGCGTTCGGCGAATTTAGTAACCTTTCGCAAAATTTTAATGTCGCCTTTGATTATCGCTTCCAAATTCGGACGCTGAACTTTAACCGCAACTTCTTCGCCCGTAAAGAGTTTGGCGCGATAAACTTGCCCCAAAGATGCCGCCGCAATTGGTTCGATGTCAAATTCTTCATAAACTTCATTTATCTTTCTGCCTAATTCCTTCTCAATCCGCGCATACGCAATTTCATTCGGAAAAGGCGGAACTTGGTCTTGAAGTTCCCCCAACGCTTTGACAAACGGCAAGGGCAAAAGATCGGCGCGTGTTCCCATTGACTGCCCGATTTTGATAAACGTCGGACCTAAGTTTATAAGATTTTCTTTGAGCCAAACGGCTTGTTTTTCTTGGTTTAGCTCTTTGTTTTCTCCATTGCCGATAAAAAACCATCGAAGCAGCAAAATGAAATCGTGAAAAAATGCGAGATTGGTTTTGTGAAATTTTTCGCCCAAAACCGCCAGCCAAGTCAATTTTCGAGCAATTTCCAAACGTGCTTCAGCTTGTTTTTTGTGTTGCGCTTGATGCACTTCGTATTGGTCGAGATAAAGATAGAGCGAAAGCATCCCAATAATGCGGGAAACGTGAAAAAGCCGCAAATAACCGCCGATTCCGCGATAATTTTTCTCAACCGATTGTTCCTGCTCAATTAAAGATTTTTCTTCGGCGATTAGGTCTTGATTGGAAACTTTTTTGGCAATCGGCAATTGCCTGGTTTCAACCAAAGCGTGATTGCCGTTTCCATTTAAATTGTCGCCGTTCTCGGAAACTATTTCCGATTGTCGTAAAATAATCCCTTGCTTGTTCTCTGTCATTTTTAAATCCTTGTTAGATAATCTCAAAAAATTCATTCTATCAAATTCGATACGAAATATAATTTAATTCAGATTAGTTTTTTTTCATTTGCTTTGCCTGTTACATTTGAAATGATTTTTCTCTGTTTTTCGACAAACCTCAGTTCTGCTCAAAGAGAAACAATTCGGTTCAGCCGTCAGTTTCGACCGGCAATTAGAATTTCATGCTCTATACCGCATTTACGATATGTTTATTTGCGGGAAAATAAGTGTTAAACTTCTTTCATCTTTGGAATGATTTCCGCTGCCGAAAAATATAAAAACGTAATCGAAGAATCCGTCGCACATCTGCTTTTCCGCGCCGAAAATTCGCGCGGGCTTCAGATTGACGATTTGTCGGCGCGTGTCGTGGCGGCATTGGAAAAATATCTTTTTAAAGATAACGAAAACGCTTCCGGCGCGGACATAAAAGAGTTTATTGAGTCCATCAGAGCGGACGATTTTTGTTTGATAATCGCTTGTGAAAAAAGCGATGAAAAAGCGTGGAACGATTTGGTCAAGAATTTTGACGCAACGGTAAAATCGGCGGCGCGTTCGATTTCAAAAAACGCGGAAGATGCGGAAGACCTTGCAAGTTCGATTTGGGCGGAACTTTACGGTTTAAAGCAGGACAAAGACGGCAAGCTAAAAGGCAAACTTTCCTATTATTCGGGACGCGGTTCGCTCGGCGGCTGGCTTCGCGCCGTTACAAATCAACTTGCGATTGACCAATTTCGCAAGATGAAACGGCTCGTGCAAATTGAAGAAGACCGCGAATTTGAAAATTTAGCGCAGGATTCTTCGGAGAAAACGGGAAATGATTTGGTGGTTTCCAAAAGCGAAAATCCTGAAGAACTTTTCAGCCAAACCGAAGCCCGAAAAGATGTGTCAAATGCTTTGAAACAGGCAATTGACGAACTCGAAGCCGAAGATAAACTGATTTTGATACTCTATTATTTCGACGATTTGAAATTAAAGGAAATCGGAAGCACTCTGGGTTTTCACGAAGCGACGGCAAGCCGCAAACTTGTCCGTATTCAAACCGAAATCAGAAAATCGGTCGAGAAAATTTTGCGCTCCAGACACGGCTGGAACGAAGAAGAAGTAAAACGCAATTTATCGGATACTGCATCAAAACTCGGCATCAGTTTTGAAAAATTGTTTGCGGTTTTACTTATGTTCGCGCTCGTGCAAGAGTTTTTGTATCAAAGCGTTCTTTAGGTTGGGAAAATTTTAGCCACAAAACACAAAGAAATGAAAAACGGAAAACGGAAAATGTCGGATTAAAAATTTTCCATTTTCCATTTTCCATTATTAAAAATGGAATTTGAATTCGACAAAGAAATAGATGCTCTTTTGCGCCAAACGGCGAAAGGCGAAACTGCGTTTTCAGGCGAGAATCCGCAATCGGCAATCCATAATCTGCATTTGGATGCCGACGAGATTTCCGCATTTGCCGAAAACGCTTTGCCCGGGATGGCGAAACAGCGTTACACGGCGCATCTGGCGAATTGCAATTCGTGTCGAAAAAACTTATCGAATTTGATTTTGCGCAATCCCGAAGCTAAAAGTGAAACAGTTCACGCTGAGGAAACTACCGCAATTTCCTCAATGATTCCTTGGCACAAACGCCTTTTCGCTTTTCCGAATTTGGCTTATACAATGGGCGCGTTGGTGCTTGTGTTTAGCGGAATAATTGGTTTTGTCGTTGTGCAGAACATGAATAATCCTCAAAATCCGGAAGTTTCGCAAATCAGTGAAAAAACACAAAGCAACAACGGAATTTTCCAAAGTAACGAAACCGCTCCGCCTCCGACTGGTTATGCCAGCAACGCAAATATGGTGTTAAACTCAAATGCGGCATCGGTTTATTCGACAAACTCGATGACGACAAACGTGCCGACAATGAATTCAAATATGAGCGCAGTTGCAAGCAAACCAACCGTTTCCCCAAACGCGCCGCCGAAAGAAGAACCGCACCGCGAAGACGATTTGGCTTTGCCAAAAGATAAAACAAATATGCAATTAGACGGCGGAAATGCGGGAAGTGTGGCTGAAGAAAAACAAGAAATTAAAAAAGAAACCGAAAAAAATGTGGGAAGCACCAATGCCGTGAAATCCGCGACAACACAACCGAAATCTGCGGAACTTTCCGTTAGCGAAAGAAATGCTGTGTCGGACGCGCCAAGCACAAAATTGAAAAGAAATTCCTTGCCAAATACCGAAACAACAACTGTCGGCGGCAAAACATTCAAACGGCAAGATAATGTTTGGATAGATTCGGCTTATAACAGGCAAAGCACGGCAAATATCACACGCGGCACAAAGCAATACAAAAAACTTGATAAAGATTTGCGCGTTATCGCGGAAAATCTCGGCGGAACAATTGTTGTTGTCTGGAAAGAAAAAGCGTATCGGATTCAATAATTTCCGTGAAAATAAATGTAGGGACAAATTCCGTTTCTACAAAACCTTTTCATCTTCCCAAACAAAAGCTAAAATAACTTTATGAAAGTTTTTGCTTTATTTTTGTGTCTTTTGTGCTTTTTCGCGGCAAATTCCCAAGCGCAATCTGTTTGGCAATCAAAACTTGACGGCAAAGTTGAGTTTTATCAAACTACCGATTTCGGTATTGTTTTAACCGGCACGGACAATTCGCTTTACGCAATTGACGGACAAACGGGCGAAACTCTCTGGCGCAGGCGGCACAGAGGTTTAAGCGAAACTTCGATTACGCCGATTCCGTCAACCGACTTGATTTTGCTCAGTTTGGACGAAGGCAACAAATCGCGCATCGAAGCGGTTGATGTGCTTTCGGGCGCGTCAATTTGGCGCAGCGATAAAGTCAAAGGCGACGTTCTGCAGCTTGCGTTTGAGCCTGAACAGGATTTGCTCGCAGTTGTTTTGGTCAAAAAGGCAAAAGGTAAAGTCGGCGAAGAACTCAAACGAACGCCGACAGTTCATGTTTTGCGGCTTTCCGGCGGCGGCGAGCTTTGGAAAAAAGAACTCGACAGCGATATTGAAATGATGCCGTCGCGTTTCGACGGAAATTTGGGCGAAGTTCCTTTTACGTTGGACAATTATCGTGCGCCTTTGATTTTAGACGGCAGACTTTATCTTTTTTACGAAGGTGCAACGAGTTACGACGCACGGACGGGCAAGGAAAAAGAACGCGAAAAATTTAAAATCAATGAAGACGGTTTGGCTTTGACTGAAGCCGATCCGGTTTTCGACGAAAAATACGTTTTTACGTCGGGACGCGGAAAAATTCGCGCGGTTAATCGCAGAACCGGCGAGGTCGAATGGACAGCCGTCGATTTAGGCGTTACGCCTGAAATGGCGGTTGTCGGAGATATTCTATATATTCGCACCGGCGGACAATTTACACGCATCGAAGACGGCGAAATAAAAGAAAAGGGTTCGTTTGGTGTTTCAGCAATTAACACGAAAAGCGGCAAAACTTTGTGGCGTTACAAAGGCGCGGACAAAGGTTTGACAAATTTTGTTTTCTTGGATGCAAACACGATTTTGATTGCCGATAAAGACGATTTGATTACAATTGATGCAAGCAACGGCAAGCGCATTGAAAAGAGCGAACACGATGTCGAAAAAGCGCAGTTTGTTTTGGTAAATGAACGCGGCGAAGCGGTTGTCGGCGGGCACGATGAAATCGCTGCATTCCAAGTCCGAAGTCTAAAGTCTAAAGTCCAAAGTCAGTTTGAAATTCGAAGTTCAAAGTTTAATATTCAAGGTTTTGCTGAAATCCAAAATCCAAAATCTAAAATCCAAAATCGGGCAGAGGTTTGGAGAGTCAAACATAAAGCACCTTCGCGCGGCGTTTTTCGCATCGTCGCCGGAATTGCGCTGCGGGCAACCGCGCTTTATTTTCGTTACGGCGGCATTGCAACTTCGGCTTTAAATCTCGTGCGCGGTGCAAATCTGGCGCGTTCCGCATTTGCGCTTCGCTGGTCGGGTTTGAAAAATCAATTTTCTTCTTTTGATTTGACAACATTGGCGAGCAATTCGGCAAAAAATTACGTTACAAACAAAATTTATTCTTACGGCATCGCTTCAAGAACGCCGAATCTTTTAAATCGCATCAATGGTTTGCAGGTTCAAGCGGGAAATTTGCCAAGTTTGCCGAATACTTCAAACATTCGCGGCAAAATCATCGGCGGCGCAATTAACAGAGTTACGCCTTCGCGTACCGACGTGCAGGAAAGTTTGCTCGACAGAATTGATCCGGTGCGACAAGTCGAAAAACTTTCCAATTATTTTTTGCGCCGCAAACGTCTGGCAGATTTGCGCGGAAATTATATGTATTTTTACACGGATTTGCCGCGCCCGTTTGACAAAAAAGGTTTGGTCGGCGTGAATGTCCACACCGGCGAAGATGCACGGTTTATTTTGGTTTCCGAACCCGATGCGCGTTTTGTAACCGATGAAACCGTCGGCTTGCTTTATTCGGCGGACGGCAATCGTTTGTTGGCTTATGATGTTTTAAACAGATGATTTTCAGCCACGCGCTTACACAAATAACACAAATTAAAAATCTAAATGTATTTTGTGTTAATCTGTCATTTCTAATATGAATGTTTTAGCACCCGAAGAAATCGAACTTAATAAAAAGAAGCGTATTTTGGAATGCTTGAAAGAAAAACTTGCCTTCCGTGAGGAAGTGATGACCGAACTCCACGCCGAACTCAAACAATTTGAGGCAAATTATACGATGGAAGTCGGCAGACTTTACGCGCTGAACTTGACGACATCGAAGCGCAGATTGCCGAAGAAGAAGCCAAACTTGTGCCGGACGACGAAGAAATCAAAAAACGCGCCGAAGAATTACGCAAACGCGCCGAAGAATCTACCGCCAATACCGACAGGGAAAATTGGGAAGGCTGTTCGTTTAAATGGCAGCCGACCTCGGAGGCGAAAAAGGCTTATCACAATCTGGCGCGAATTATTCATCCCGATTTAGCTTTGGACGCAAAAGAAAAGGAAAAACGCCACACTTTGATGGCAAAACTCAACGACGCTTATTCAGCCGGCGACCAAAATTTGTTGAATAAATTGGTTGAAGATTTTCGTGATTCGCCCGATTTGATAAGCGGCGATTCAATCGGCGATAAACTCGTCCGCGCCATTCGTCAGATTTTTCAGGTCAAAAATCGCTTGCAGGAACTCCGCGCCGAACTGCTGACAGCCGAACTTTCCGAACTCTACATTCTGCGTAAAAAAGTCAGCGCGGAAATGTTTGAAGGCAGAAATCTGCTCAAACAAATGGCTGAAAGAACCAAAACGCATATCAAAAAGTCCGAACGCCGTCTAGCAACTTTGAAAGATTTAAATCAAGTGCAGGAAGACTATGTCAAAGAACGCTTCGGGATGGATATTTCGGCGTTTCGGTAATTGAGCGACAACTTTCAGACGAATTGCCCAGCCGCAAAACCCGACGACCACGCCCACTGAAAATTATAGCCGCCGAGCCAGCCTGTAACGTCCACGACTTCGCCGATGAAATATAAACCTTTAACGCGCTTGCTTTCCATTGTTTTCGATGAAAGTTCGTCGGTTGAAACTCCGCCGAGCGTTACTTCCGCTTTTTTGTAGCCTTCGGTTTCGGAAAACGGAATTTGCCAGGCGTGAAGTTTTTCGGCGATATTTGCCAATTCGCTTTCGCTGTAATTCTTTAAAGGTTTTGATTTTACAATCGTTTCACCGAAAACTGACGCAAAACGGTTTGGCAAAAATTCACTCAAAAAGTTTGCTAATTCCTTTTTGTTTTCGCGTGAGTTTTGCAGAATCTCAAGTGCATTTTTTGTCGGCAATAAATCAATCTCGACGCTTTCGCCGCGCTTCCAATACGAAGAAATCTGCAAAACGGTGGGACCGCTCAATCCTTTGTGCGTAAATAAAATGTTTTCGCGGAAAGACGCTTTGCCGAAAGAAATATTCGCGTCAAGCGAAACGCCCGCCAACTTCTTAAAACTTTCGGGAAAATCGTTTTGGAAAACAAACGGCACAAGCGCAGGTCGCGTTTCAAAAATTTTCAAACCGAATTGTTTGGCGATACGATAGCCGAAATCCGTCGCACCAAGTTGCGGTATCGAAAGTCCGCCCGTCGCAATCACCAGACTTTCACAAATGAATTTGCCTTGATTGGTTTCGACTTCAAATAAATCATTTTTGGAAACATTTTTAACCAAACAATTCGAGCGAATTTCAACTCTTGCTTTTCGACATTCATCAAGCAGCATCTCGACAATTTGGTTTGAACTTTCGCGGCAAAAAAGCTGTCCGAGTTTTTTTTCGTAAAATTCAATATGATGTCGTTTGACAAGTTCGACAAAATTCTGTGGCGTGTAACGCGCCAACGCCGATTTGCAAAAATGCGGATTTTGGGAGATAAAGTTTTCAGGTTTTGTATGAATGTTTGTAAAATTGCAGCGTCCGCCGCCCGAAATAATTATTTTGCGACCAACCTGCGCGTTATGTTCTAAAACAAGAACTTTCCGACCGCGTTTTCCCGCTTCAATCGCGCAGAAAAGTCCTGCTGCGCCTGCGCCAATGACGATTACATCAAACTTTTGCATTCCGGTAGTTTAGCAAAAGAAATTTAATTGTGCATTACCTGAGATTGCAGGCAATTGTGTGCGCGGCTTTCAAATCAGTTTCGATTTTCAAACGCTTTTGCTCGTTTGTTTCCGCCAAAATGCTGATGACATTTGCATTATTCTTCCGCAGACATCTGTTTTTCCGGTGCTTTTTGATTTCGTCAGGAATCGAATCCGTTTGCCCGATGCAGATAAGCGCGTGATGTCCTTTTTTGCGCCTGTCGGTTTTGCGTTTTGAAATAACATAAACCGCCGGAATTTGTTCAAACGGCTCATTT
>MWZA01000045.1 GCA_002050455.1 Acidobacteria bacterium 5-1
CCGAGAAAGCGGAAAGAACATTTTACCGTAGACCGATTTCGACGAATCAATATCTGGAAGAAGCGACATCGCGCCGGCAATCAGCAAAACAAACGGGTCGAGCGTTCCGAGCGTCAAACTCGCTTCAAGATTTGGCGAAAAAGACCGCGCCGCAAGCCGGACTGTTTTGAATGCCGGAAAACTGCGGATTCAATCACGAATTCAAACACGCCGCCGGAAATCTCTGGCGATGCGCGAGGTGCGAAAAGGTGATTTATCGAGAGCGAAAAAGCGATGAATTTTCAAACAAATTCTTGTTATAGAGAGAAAGAAAAAAATTTAATCGTCGAAACGCTGCTCGCGGGCGGTCATTCGCTTCTGCTGGTTGGCAAAGCCGGACTCGGCACATCAACGCTTTTGAAATTCGCGGCTGATGAAATTGAAGCCAAAGGCGCAAACGTGATTCGCGTCAATCCCGCTTCGATGAAACAGATTCTTGTTTCGCTCGCCTTCCAGCTAAATCTCTATTCCGAAGATGACAAACTGCCGACATCGCCGCGACTGCAAAAAGAAGTAACCGCCGCGCTGCAAAACCGCAAATCAATCATCGTGATTGATGAAGCGAACCGTTTAACCGTCGCTGTTCGGACTTGGCTGGAAGAACTGCACGAGAACAGACAGATTTTGTTTCTCGGCACAAAACCCGCGCTGGCGAGAGATTTGTTTTTGAAACTGCCGCGAATGGAATTGAAACCTTTGTCTTATGAATACATTCGCAAGGTGATTGCTGACACCGCCGAAGAATTACAAATCGAAGTAACGCCAGCGGATGTCGCAAATCTACAATCGCGCTGCGCCGGAAATCCGATGCTCGCGCGGCGTGTTGTTCGTGAACACCATATTGGTTTGCAGCCTTCGCAACACGACCATACTGAATGGATCAACGGAACGCCTTTCTTAATTGGTGCGTTGATTTGTCTGACGATGATTCGCTTCATCGGTCGCGGCATCGGCGATACGAATTTGTATCTTTTCGGCGGAATGCTGGCAGTTGCCGTGAGTCTGCTGCGCTTATTTATGTTCAGTTTGCCGAAAGGCTCGAAGAAATTGGGAGAGTGAATTCAGTTAGCAGTTATCAGTCAACAGTCAACAAAAACTGATAACTGTTGACTGATAACTGGTTTTTATGACGGCGAAAAATCATTTCCTTTTCAGTGTATCGGTTGCGAGTTTGACGCTCGGAACGCTCGACCCGTTTGTTTTGCTGATTGCCGGCGCGATGTCGCTTCTTCCAGATATTGATTCGTCGAAATCGGTCTACGGTAAAATGTTCTTTCCGCTTTCTCGGCTGATTGAACGACATTTTCCGCATCGCACTTTCACACACTCGTTTTTTATGACGGCAATCGTCGCCATCGGCGCGGTTCCGTTGGCATTCGAGAGCAAAGAATTTTATTTCGCCGCGCTCATCGGATTTTTCTGCGGCTGGTTTCTCGACGTTTTCACCAAAGCGGGCGTTTCCGCCTTTTATCCGATGTCAATGGCGCGGCTCGTGATTCCGGCGAACCCCGCTTTGCGCCTTTCCACAGGTTCAAAAAATGAATGGTTTTTCTCGGTCATTTTTCTGGCTTTGATTATCATTTCATTTCAACTTCATTCGTCGGGCGGCGTGATGCAGATTTTCACGTCCTTGCTGGCGCAGCCGACGGGCGTTTCCGAAATGTTCCGCACGCACGGACAGACGAATAAAATCTACGCGCTGGTTGACGGACAAACGGCGACGGGAAACATCAGCGGCAAGTTTCCGGTTGTGGATTTACTTTCAAACGACGTTTTTATCGTCCGAAGTTCTGAAAACATCCTGCTCACGGTCGGCGACGCTCAATGTCTGCAATGCCACATCAGAGCCGGTTCAGCCAGAGGCGTTTTGGGCGAAACGGTTTCGATTCGGGTTCAGGAAATCAAACTCAACGAAAAGCAAATCGGCAATGTCGTCGCTTTGCTTGAAAACGAATCGGGCGAAGTTTTGATTTACGGCGAATTGAATTTGCCGGACGCGGCGGATTTGCGTGTTGAAACTTCTCAGCTTCAATTTAATTCTTTGCAGGTTTCAACAAATCTCGAAACAAAAACCGTTAAATTTCAATCCGCAAATCTCGATGACCTGCGGCGGCTGAAAACTTACACGGCTTCCGGTCGCTTAGTCGTGAAAATAATTACGAATTTATGATGCGATTTATTTTAATTGTAAGTTTTTCATTGTTTCTTTCCGGTTGTCATCAGAGCGACACGCCGCAGCCAGAGCCGTCTTCGACACGAACAATCACGCTCGGCGATGAACCAAAAGCGCAAGGCGAGAATTTGCCGGACGCAATAAAAATTCGCGTCCAAATTTCTTCCGCCGCCGATTTGCGGGTGAAAGCAGGTCAGAAGATTCGGCGCGGTGATGTGATTGCAGACCGCAGGCGCGAGCGTGAACTGCTTGAAAAACAAATTGTTCGCTTGCGCCAGCAGCGTGAGGCGATTCTGCTGTCGGTTAAACGTCTCGACAATTTGAGCCAAACAAAAGAAGAAAGCCTGCGGCTTGAACAGGCGACAATGCCCGCGTCCGATTTTTCCGCGAGCGCTGCCGAAATCAAACAAGCGGAAAACAATCTTTCGCTTTCCGCGTCGCTGGTCGAAAAGCAAAAGGCGAAAATCGCCAAACTGAAAACCCTGCGCTTTGAAAATCTCGAAACAATTCTTTCTCACGAGCAGGTGAAACTCGAAGAACTCGAAGCGAAAGAATCGGCAAGCCGGGACAATCTCCAACTTGCCAGAGCGCAGCTTGCGACAACAAAAGCCAATCGCGCTTACCTTGAACAAAAAGACCGATTGGAGATTGAAAAACAAAAATTCATACGTCGGGAAGCAATGCAGAATCTGGAAATCCAACAGGCGCAGCTTCAGGCGAATTTGCAGTCAATCGAAAAACAAACGATTGATTCGGAACAGCAGCTTGCCCGCACCCGTGTCGTTCGCGCGTCTTTCGCCGGAACGGTAGAAAAAATAATCTGGGAGAGTCAAACCAATGATGAAATTAGCGTTGTTATTTTTATTGATGTCGCTGGCGATGACAGCCAAAGCCCAAAATTGTGAATCGCCCGAATCGGAATGCGCCGCGCTTTGGACGGAAACAGCCGTTAAAAATTCGCGGGAAGTCAAAAATTTGACCGAAGCGATTGCCTTAGCGAAGCGCAAACAGTGGACTTCTTTAATTGACGTTTCGACGATTGAGCCGATAACCGCGTCAATCCAAATCATTCGCAATGTTCTGGGCGGCGGACGTTTTCAGGAAAACAAACAACTGATTCACGCGCTCGAACTTCGCCGTTCGGAAACCGTTACGCGAATTCGTGAAAGAGTTATTGCTTTACTTTTGCAGATTGAGGACGCTCGCACACAACTTCGGGAAAAAGAAACCGCGCTTGAAAATTTCAGTCAGCAAATTGAACTCTTTGAGGTTCAATATCGCGCCGGCGATTTTGATACCGAAAAGATGTTGGCGATTTGGGAAAAGCAAAAAACATTTCGCTCGGAAATCGAATCTTTGCGTGCGGAAATAAAGCAAACCGAAGCCGCGCTTGAAAGATTCGCTCGCCCAGAGATGACAATAGAAAAAGCGCGGGAATCGGTTATCAAACAAGTAACCGAAGCGTGGAAAATTTCAGGGACGAGCGAGGAATTAAATTTAATTATTTTGGATGCTGATGAGAAAAAGCGAGTCTTTAAAAGCGAAATTCTGAAAATCTTTCCCGAAGGCGTGAAGCATTTGCCTGATGAATTGCAGCCGCGCGAGATTTACCCGACGGTAAAAAACTCCAGCGAAAAAGTTCAATACATCGGCAAGGCTGAAAAATTCGATTTTAATTTCGTTTTGTTTCGGCGATTGAATTAATTGATAATGCAATTATGGTGCAATGAATGTGCAATTTGTGCAATTATTGTGCAATTCTTATAAAGCATTTCGCTTATCTATCAAAATAATTAACTACCATTTGTCCGCAAATCTGAACCAATCCTGAACCAACTGAGCCAACTTTGAACCAACACGGCTAAACCAATTCATACACCGCGCTTGAGCCTTTTGTCCCTTTATTAACCAGAATTCCTTTTTCTTCAAGTTCCTTAATGTCGCGGGTTGCCGTTGATTTTGACACATTACAAACATTCTGATATCTGGAATTATCAATATTTCCATTTACGACGACGTATAAAACCGCCTTTATCTGTCGTTCGTTCAAGCCTGATTTTTTTAACTGTTCTTCCGCGAAACGGTTTTTGAAAAGCTCGACTAAAAATCCGCCGTCCTGTTCAATAATTTTCGGTTCGGGCAATTCAGCTTCGCGGCAGGCGTTGATAATTTTCAATGTTCCGCGTCCCCACGAATCAATGTAACCGCCTTTGAAACAGACATCGGCAATAAGCGGATTGCGCGGGCGCGACGGATGCGGGCGTTTCAGAGATTCAAGGCTTAAACCTTCGGGCAGCGTTCCTTCGTTCCAGATTGAAAACTTGTCGTCCGTCATTCTAATCTGCACCGAACTGCCGGTATAATCGCGGTGAACCAGTGCGTTGAGCAGCATTTCCCGGACGGCGGCAACCGGATATTCGCCCGTTTCGACGCGCTGCAAGCCTTCAAAATCTATCGCTTTGGTAAAGAATTTTCGATTAAGCTGTTCGGCAGTTTCGCGCAAAAGATGCAAAAGATTGCCTTCGACGATTTCCTGAAATTTGAGGTCGTCGCCGCTCGCGCCGAAGCGTCCGATTTTGACGACTTGATTCGGAAAAAAGCGACCCGGTTCTTTGCCGAACAAAACAATCGCGGCGCGTTTTAATTGTCCGTTTTCCGTCAGTCGCAGTTTTTCCAGAAATTCGGCTAAAGACAAATCACCGTCGTCGGGAAGACGACCGGCTTTGCCCGCGTCGCGTTTGAATTGTTCGATGCTCTTTTCATCAACATCGGCAAACGCGGCTCGCGGTTCAACGACATCATCCCAGGTCTTGCCGGATTTACGCAGCAGAAATTCATTGAGCGCGTTGCCTTTCAGTTCCTGTTTGGTCGAGCCGCTGCGGTAGTAATAACTGCCGCGCAGAGAAATCGGGACGGCATACGGCGGCGTGATGATTTCAAGGTAATACAAACCGTTTTCTTCGTGCAGATTGACTTCCGCCATAATGCCCAGAATATCACGAATCTTATTCGGCAAATCGTCCATCAGCCGTTTGTAATTCGGCACATTAACGATATTGCCGGCGTCATCTTTGCCGATGAAAATCGTTCCGCCTTGCGCGTTGGCAAAGCCGCAAATCCATTTCAGATAATCGTCGTGCCAGCTTTGTTTATATTCGATGTTCTGTTGTTCGGGCATTTTTAGAATCGTAAATAAATGTGTGTTTCGGCGCAGCCGTCTTTTCAGTTAATTTGCTCCCTGTTCAAAAACCAATTTGATTTTATGCGAAATCTCACCGCGCCCGGTCTTCACGCAGAAGTTCAGAACCGTCGCTGTAATCGCGCCCGCGCAAAGAATCTTTGATGCAGCGGGCAATTTCCGTATCCTTTGAAGGTTTATAATTTGCCGCTTCGGTTAGGATAATCACAATCTCACTTTGGAGCGAGCGATTGTTTTTCTTCGCCCGCGCCTCTAATCCGTTCAAAACTTTCCGCTCAATATTTTTAATCAACAAATCAGGCATAAATCGAAATTTATCTTATTTTTTAACAAAAAGTAAAGCTAATCACTTACGACAATTTTAATTTCAATCAAGAGAAATAAAAACTTTTTGTCGGGAAGTTCAGCGTCTTTGGTTTCCTTCCGGCTTGTGTGCCGCTATCGCTCGACACGCGACATAAGATTTTACCCGAATGCGCCTCTGTTTGTCGGATTCGCTCCGGCAAAAAACGCCTTTGCTCAATTGATTTGGAAATCGGCGCAGGAAGTGGATTCGGATTCGCTCCGCTCAATTGCGCCGATTCGCTTCGCTCAATTCTTGCGTCTCGGTCAAACCGCCCGCCGCCAAACCCTGCGCCATCTTCCCTACGTTCGCAAAAGAAAACAACCCGCAAAAAACGCGGGTGCTTCTCTAGCGTTTCGCCCCTTCGGGTGTTTTCTTTTGCTCTCTCCGGGCTTCTGGCTTCGGGTTTGGCTCTGGGCGGTTCGCCCGTTCCGCGTTGGTTTTGTCTCTGGTGGCGGCGTTGTCCGGTTTTCTTTGGCGTTCTTTCCTTTTGGCGGTTTTTATGGTTGCTCTGGTTGGCTTTTGCGGTTCGCGTTCTTTGCCGTCGGCGTTTTCGCCGCTCGTTTCGTCGTGCATTTCGGCGGTTGTCGCGGCTGGTCGCGGCGTTGTGGTTGGCTGCGCTTCGGGTGCTGACCGCTTCGCTTTGTCGGCGGCTCGCGCTGCGGGCGCGTCGGTTTCTCTGTTTTCTGCTTCGTCGTTTGGTTCTGGTCGTTCCGCTTTTGCGCGTCGTTCGGCGGCTTTCGTTTCTGCCGTTTCCGCGTCTGGCGTTGGTTGCGGTTTGGTTGCTTTTGTTTCTTCGGCTTGTCCGGCTGGTTTGCTTCCTTCGCGCTCGGCTTCGCGCTGCTTTGCCGGTTTCGGTTCGGGTTCTTGGGCTTCTGTTGCCTTTGCCGTCGGGTGCGGCGTTCCGGTTGTCGTTTTTCCTTGCGTTCCGGCGGGCGTTTCCGCGTCTTCCGTTCTTCCTTCTTCGTGGCTTGGCTCTTGGGTTTGCGCGGGTTCTGGTGTTTGGTCGTCGGGCTTTCGTTTTGTTCCTTCTTCTTCCACTTCTTTGCCTTTCTAAACCTTTTCTTTTCTTACAGTTACATTAGTTTTTCTTATTTATTTTTCTAGAAACATTAAAAAATATCACATCATTTTTGTGGTATTTTCAGTATGTTTATGGTATTCTAAAGATACTAAATGAATACATTTAGAATAAAAAATGAGGTGAAAATAATGTTCAAATTAGTGCTTTCCAATCCTGAGAAACAACTGAAAAACGGCTTTGAAAAATGTCGGCAAATGCACCCGAAAGTTTCAATCAACGGCGCAATCGGAAATTATCACGTCATCGGCAACGAAAACAAATACAACGTCAAACTTTTCCGCGACGAGCGCGGGCAGAAAATCGCCGAATGTTGTTGCAAAGCAAATGAAAACGGAATGTTTTGTTATCACATCGCGGCGGCTGTTCTGGCGCACACCGGAATAATGCGCCAAAGGCAGGCGGCGTGAAAAAACAAACGCGGGCGCGGGAAAACAAACCGCGCCCAACCGCCAAGCCAAAAGGAAACTACGCGCCGCCGCGACCGCAAAACCACCCTTTATAAACGGTTTTAATTTTCCCGTTAAAAGACGAGGACGAAAGGAGAAAACGAAAATGTCAGCAAAAGCAACAGCCAAAGTTTTACCGTTTCGCGTAATCGCGTTCAGAATTCCCGCCGCGAAATTCGAGAAAATCCAGAGACATATTGAATTTGCCGGAAATCTCATTGGGCAAGACGCGCCGCTTGATTGGGAAGACCGCGAAACAGCTTGCCGCCAAATCTGCGACGCGCTTTGCGCTCTGCGCGAAATCAGAGAAAACGCGAATTTCAAAATGTAAAAAAGGGAAAACGCGGCGGGAAAACCAAAAACCGCCGCACCCGAAAAATTTACCTTTATAAACGGTTTTAAAAAATCCTTGAAAATCGAAAATGCAGAAAAGGAAACGATGAACGGAACAGTTTATTTAATTCATCTCGACGCGCCCATTGCACACGCGCAACATTACATCGGTTGGGCGAAAGGGTTTAAGGAAAGAATTAAACATCACCGAAATGGAACAGGCGCGAAGTTTTTAGCCGAAGCCGTAAAACGTGAAATCAATTTTGATGTCGTCAGGACTTGGGAAAATACGGATGGAAATTTTGAACGAAAACTAAAAAACCGGAAAAAAGCAAGAATGCTCTGCCCGATTTGCCGACAGGAGAAAAAATAATGAAATACTTTTTTGATTGCCAAACAATCGAAGCGGTCAAAAACCTTTACCGCGACTTAGCAAAAAAATATCACCCAGATTTAGGCGGCGACACGGCGACAATGCAAGCCGTCAATGTCGAATACACCGACGCGATGCGCCGAGCCATTGCGAACGAAGAAAACGAATACAGACGCGAGCAAGCAACGGCAGGTTTTGAACCGCTCCGCGAAGCAATCGAATTTTCCGTTACTTTGCCCAAAGATGTTTCCGTAATAATTCGCGGCTTCTGGCTTTGGCTGGAAGGCGAAACTTATCTGTGCAAAGACCGCATTAAATCTTTCACGAGCGCGGACGGAATACATTTTCGTTGGTCGAAACATAAAACGGCTTGGTATTTCGCCGCCGTGCCAAGTTTAAATCGTTCCGGTCATTGTTATTCATTTGAAGAAATCGAAGCGATTCACGGACGCGAAGTCGTAACGGAAAGAGTTCGGCAAACAAAACTTGCCGCTTGATTTGGACGCGCCGGAGTGAGCGAAAAGCCGGCGAAAACCAAAAGGAGAAAAAACAATGAAAGAAAATTTTGATGACACGGTTTATCAGGGTGAAGAAATGAGCAACATCTTCTTTAATAACTAAAATTTAGCCCGATATTCGCAAACGACAATCTGTTTATTTTAAGGAACAAAAGCGGACGGCGCCGGAATATCCTCGTTTAATCCCCATTGAATACCAGTAAATCCTGCCGAACTTCGCAATAAATACCAAACGCCGTTTGATGGACGAAAAACGGCGACATCGGCGCGCCCATCGCCGTCATAATCTCCGGCAACCGGCTTGTCGCCATTCGCACCGAATTGAACTCCCGTAAATCCTTCGGTGCTTCGCAACAAATACCACACGCCATTTGACGGGCGGAAAACAGCGATGTCTGCTTTGCCGTCGGCGTCGTAATCCGAAGCGGCGGGTTTATCCTCGCTTATCCCGAATTGAATTCCCGCAAATCCATTCGCGCTTTGCAGCAAATACCAGACGCCGTTTGAGGGGCGAAAGACCGCGATGTCGGATTTCCCGTCGCCGTCGTAATCGTCTGCGATGGGAACATCGCCATTTGTTCCGAATTGAACTCCGGTGAAACCTGCCGAACTCCGCAGCAAATACCACGTGCCGTTTGACGGTCTGAAAACGGCAATATCGGTGCTGCCGTCGCCGTCAAAATCGGCAGATGCCGGAATGTCTTCGCTAATCCCGAATCGAACTGCGCGAAAACTGTTGTTCACGCTGTTTAAGATATACCATGTGCCGTTTGACGGGCGGAAAACCGCTAAATCCGTTCTGCCGTCGCCATCGTAATCGCCCGGCACGGGTTTGTCTCCTAATGCCCCGAATTGTCTGCCGAGAAATCCGCCGTTTGAACTGTTCAATTGATACCAAGTTCCGTTTGAAGGACGGAAAACAGTCAAATCGGTGCGACCATCGCCGTCAAAATCCGAAAGACGGCGCGTTTTCTCCGCACTGCACACGCCGAGCAAAAGGCTAACGTTGTTTGAACCGGAATTTGTAATCAGCAAATCCGGTTTGCCGTCGGAATTGGCGTCGGCGGCAATTAACGCGCTGGGATTTCTGCCAGTTCCGTAATTGAAATCAGAATTAAACGACGCGCCCAAATTCCGCAAAATCGAGACGTTGTTTGAATCGCCGTTAGTTACGGCAATGTCCAATCGCCCGTCGCCGTTCAAATCGGCGGCAATCATTCCGCTCGGCGAGATTCCGACATCGTAAAACACGGGCAAAGCGAAACCGCCCGCGCCGTTGCCGTAAAAAACCGAAACGTCCCACGAACTGATGTTCGCCACGGCAAAATCAATTTTGCCGTCCCCGTTAAAATCGCCGGTAACAACCGCCGTCGGATTTGTGCCGCTGAATTGTTCGTTCGCCACCGATCTTATAAAACGCCCGTTGCCTTGTCCGAGCAGAATCGTGACGTTAAATCCGTTAAAATCAAAAGCGAAATTCGCCACCACTAAATCTCTGAAACCGTCGCCGTTAAAATCTCCGGCAGCGAGCGCGAGCGGGCTGAAACCGACGAGCGCGGCGGGCATCACATTTGTAAAACCGCCCGCGCCGTTTCCCAAAAGAGTCGAAACATTGTTCGTGTCGGCATTGGCGACGGCTAAATCTGCTTTGCCGTCGTTGTTAAAATCCGACACGACAATCGCGCTTGGATTCGCGCCGACAAAATAATTGGCTGGCGTTCCGAATCCGCCCGCGCCGTTATTGAGAAAAACGGAAACATTGTCAGAACCGGCGTTGACGACAGCCAGATCCGCTTTGCCGTCCGAATTAAAATCGCCGCTGGCAATCGCGCTCGGATTCGTTCCCGCGCTTAAAGTCGCGGACGAAAGAACGCCGCCCGCGCCGCTGCCGAAGAAAATCGAAACATTGTTTGAAGAAAAGTTCGCCGTCGCCCAATCAATTTTTCCATCGGCGTTAAAATCGGCGGTCGTAATCGAAAGCGGCGATTGTCCCACGGGAAAATTTGCCGCCGTAACATAACTCGGAACGACGCACGAAGCAACAACGGGCGAGCTTTGTTCAGTGCCGCAATTTGTCGCCGCGCTCGCGGCAAAAGCGCGAAAGCCGACGCTGACAAATGCTGTCAGCAGTAGCAGCGCAAATATCAATAAAAATCTTTGTTCCGTCGAGTGTTTTTCAAATAAATACTTCATTTTGAATCTCCTTGTTACTCCGTTTTTCGTTGTTTGAAACATTTGTGTCCGCAAACAAATCGTTTTCCAAATTTCCCGAAAAAGCCGGACTGACGAGCCGGAAATATTCGCGGGATAAAAATTTTCGGGCGTTTTCTTCGCCCACGAGCGAGAAAATATTGTCGGGCGCAAACTGCGTTCGATGCGCTTTGATGGCTTTCATTTTGAGCGGCAATGTTTCCTCGACATTAAGCATTGTGGTGATGTCATAAGCGGAAACGCCGAAGGTTTCGGGTTGAAATCCCCACAAATGCGCCGCGTCGTGATTTGCGAGAACGCTCGAAAACAACTGGCTCATCAGAAAATCCGGGTATTGCGCGTAGTATAATTTGCTCGCCTGAAACGGCTCTAAGCCTTCTGCCAAATGATTGGCGAAACAATTCACATCGGCGGCTGATTTAAATGCGTCGCTTGTCAACATCGAAACTGCGATATGGTCGGGATGACCATATAAACCGTCGAGTCCGAAGGTAACAATGACCTGAGGGCGCAAAGTGCGAATCGCGCGGACAATCTTTTCTTCGATTGCCTGCCAATCCGTGTTGTTGATGTCGCCGTCGGGACAATCGAGAAAGCCTAAAAGATTCGCGCCGAGAATTTCGCACGCATCGCGCAATTCTTTTTCACGAACTTCGGCGAGATTTTCTCTCGTCGCCAGCGCATCGTCGCTAATCGTTCCCCATTCGCCGCGCGTCGCGCAAAGTAAGTGAACGTCAATCCCGCTTCGGGCATAATGCGCCATCGTGCCGCCCATCATAATCGATTCGTCGTCCGGGTGCGCGAAAATCGCCAAAAGTTTTTTGTTTGTCAGTTGCTTCATAAAGTTCAACCCGCCCGCTGTCGCGGCGGTTCTGATTTATTATTTGCTCGTAAATTTTGATGTAATTGTCAACCATTCGTCTTGTGTCAAAGCGTTCTACCGCGAAGGCGCGAATGGCGGCACGGTCGAGTTTCAAAACTTCGGGAAAAATTTCAACCATTTCACCCAAAGTTTGGACGCGAAAACCGTTCACGCTATTGACGACGATTTCCGAAACCGCGCCTTTATCGAGCGCGAGAACCGGCGTTCCGCACGCCATTGCTTCAACTAAAACCAAACCAAAAGGCTCGCTGACCTGCACGGGATAAAGCATCGCCAACGCGCCGCCGAGCAGTTCGTTTCTGCCCGCGTGGTCAACTTCACCGACGTATTTAATGAATTTTCCGTCAACGTGCGGTTTAATTGCCTCGTAATAATACGGGTCGTCAGGCGCAGCCATCAGCAGTTTTATTCCCAACCGTTTGGCAACTTCGATTGCTTCCAGCACGCCTTTTTCAGGCATAAATCGCCCGAAAAATAAAAGATAATCGTCCGGCTTCGCTCTGAAAGTAAAAGCGTCGGTTTCGATTCCGTGATAAACCGTGCCGACGACGTTTAATCCGCGCATCGCGTCGCGTTGGCAGTTTGAAATAGCGACAAAATTTGCTTCCGCGTAATGTTTCCAGAGATTAAGCTGGCTTTCGTCCGGCTGCAAATGAACTGTCTGGACAAACGGCGTTTTGACCAAACGGGTAAAAGCCAGACTCATCGGATAATACGCCGCTTGATAATGAATGATGTCAAAATCTTCTGCCCGCTCGCATGCTGCCGACAGATTGACCATTTCATAAAATTCCCACGGATACATTTCTTCGTCGTGCCAGTAACCGTGCGGAAACGCGGCGTGAAGTTCCGCTTTTGTATTTGAATCGCCCGTCGCAAAAAGCGTTACGTCGTATCCGCGCTCAAC
>MWZA01000208.1 GCA_002050455.1 Acidobacteria bacterium 5-1
CCGGTTATCCGTTTCATTTTATACAAGGAGAAATTTATTATGAATTTAAACAAATTAATGCAAAAACTTATCGCCTTCGAGCCGAACGGTTCGCCTTTTATAAGCATTTATCTCAACGCCGAAGCCAACGAACAAGGACGCGACGAGTTTGGCATCTGGCTGAAAAAAGTCTTGTCTATGCGAAGAAAAGGTTTTAAAGAAGATTCGGAAGAAATTAAAAGTTTTGATAAGGATATCGAACGGATATTAAATTTTGCAGAAAAGGAAGTTGACGCGGCGGCAAACGGCATAGCGATTTTCGCCTGTCACGGCGCGAACGAATTTTTTGAAATTGTGCAGCTTGACGTTCCGTTCCCGAATAATCGTTTGTTGGTTTTTGACCGCCCGCATATTTTTCCGCTGGCGCGAATGATTGACCAGAACCCGCCGTATATTGCGCTTTGGGTTGACACAAACAAAGCCGATATTTATATTTTCGGTGGCGATGAGATTGATATGGACAAAGAGCTGAAAGTCAGGGAAATTCAAAATTTCAAAACAAACCGCACGGAAGTCGGCGGCTGGTCGCAGGCGCGTTTTCAGCGGCATATCGAAAATTATCATCTGCATCACGCCAAGGAAGTGGTTGATGAAGTAGCGGAATTGATGCGCAGGAAAAAAATCGAGTATCTGATTTTGTGCGGCGACGAAAAGGTAATTATGCCGGTTTTGCGCCCGCAATTGCCGGAAGTGGTTGAAAAAGCGGTTGCCGGAACGCTTAATTTAAGTCAATACGCTTCAGAGGACGAGATTCACCAAGCCACGCGCGAAGTTATAACAACCGGAAATGCAACCGACGATATGGAAAAAGTGGAGCGCGTTTTGAATGCGGCACAGGCGGCGGCTGAAATGGGTGTTTTGGGAGTTGAAAAAACTTTGGAAGCCTTATCAAACGGACAGGTTGAAGAAATGACTATCAGCGCAGACTTCGATGCCATCAAATACGACGAAAAAGAAGTTAAGGAAGTTTTGCAAAATTATGCGCCGGGCGATGACCAATCCGGCACGGACGACTTGCCGGATTATCACGAACAACGTCAAATTGCCGACGAACTTCTTATTCGCGCGATGAATTCAGCCGCAAAAATTCATTTTATTGAAGACAAATCGCTTTTGGAAGAAATCGGCGGAGTCGGCGCGGTTCTTCGTTTTAATATGAATGCTGCGGCAAGCGTACCGGTCAAAGGCTAGATTTGATTAAATTATTGACGGTATGTAATTACAAAAACCTTATCAGACAAAGGAAGGAATTATGGCAAAAAATCAAACAAAAGACGCAAAAAACAAAAATTCTGAATCCAAAAAACCGCAGAAACATCCGAAATCGCCGATGCCTGAACAACATCAGGAACGTCCGGGCATCGAAGCAAAAATCGAACCGCGCCCGCAGTATCTCGCGCCGAATTATAAAGGTTCTGATAAATTAAAGGATAAAGTTGCGCTGATAACCGGCGGCGATTCCGGTATTGGGCGTGCCGTTGCAGTTCTTTTCGCCCGCGAAGGCGCAGACGTGGCGATTGTTTATTTGCCGGAAGAACAGACAGACGCGAAAGAAACGGCAAATCAAATAGAAAAAGAAGGCGGTAAAAGCCTGCTTATTAAAGGTGATGTCAAAGATTCCGAGTTTTGTCGAGATGCCGTCGAAAAAACGGTAAAAGCGTTTGGCAAGCTGGATATTTTAGTTAATAACGCCGCGTATCAACATCATCAGAAATCGCTTGCGGACATTTCCGACGAGCAATGGGAAAAAACTTTCAGGACAAACATTTTCGGCTATTTTTATATGGCGAAAGCCGCGCTCGAACATTTGAAAAAAGGCAGCGTGATTATCAATACCGGCTCGATTACCGGATTGGAAGGAAGCAAAGATTTGCTGGATTATTCGGCGACGAAAGGCGCAATTCACGCTTTTACCAAATCTTTGGCGCAAAATCTTGTCGAAAAAGAAATTCGGGTTAATTGCGTTGCTCCGGGACCGGTTTGGACACCGCTTAATGTTACCGACAAACCGGCAAAAGAAGTCGCTAAATTTGGTGCGGATACGCCGATGAAGCGTCCCGCACAACCCGAAGAAATCGCGCCTTCGTATGTTTTCTTCGCTTCAAATACCGATTCGAGTTATATTACGGGCGAAGTTATTACGCTTCTCGGCGGCGAAACGGCGGCGGGATGAGTTTAATGGAAAATGGAAAATGGGAAATTAAAGCAACTTGCCGGTTCAAATTTTCATTATCCATTTTCCATTTATACGAATGGTTCAATCAACATTTTGCCAAGCGTAACTTCTTTTTCCTTATCAAATTCGGCAACGCCAATAGTAATTTCATCTTGTGGCACGTCGCTGCGAAAAGTTCCGTGCAGAACATCCCAAATTGTCAATCCGCTTGACCAGTTTGAATCTGTTTCGCCTTTTTCGATTGAATGATGAATGCCGTGCAGACGCGGCGTAACGATTAATTTTTGCAGCTTTTCTTCAAATTCTTTCGGCAAATGCACGTTTGAATGATGAAATAAAATACTCAAAAGCAATAAACTTTGCCAGATTTGCAAAGCATTTGGCGAAACTCCGATAAACAAAACCTGACCGGCGCGAAACAAAACCGAAATCGTCATTTCGCCGAAGTGAAAACGAAGCGCGGTTGAAGCGGTCAAATCCAAATCGGCGTGATGAACTTTGTGAAATCGCCAGAGGAAAGGCGATTTATGAGTTAAAACGTGCCAGATGTAAAGCGTGTAATCGAGCAAAATTACGGCAAATGCAGTTTCCAAAAACTTCGGCAGACAAATAATTTTTACCAAACCAAAGCGTTTCTTTTCGACAAAGCGCGTTAATTTGTCGGTTACGGGTTTTTCAAAAAAAATTATCGCCAAAGCTGCCGAAGCCGCAATCGTCAAATTTCGCGCCGTTTGAATTTCTTTTTCTTCAATTTGCGGGCGCAAAGGTCGCCGATTTTCAAACAAATACAAAACCGCAAATGTCCCGACCGTTAAAAATCTGCTTAACCATTTCATAAGAAAATCACAAATATAAAATTTGGTGTCCTTTTTCGTCTGTTTCAACCGCGTCGTAAATCCAATCAATAAAATTCGTGCCGTAAAGATTTAGAAATGTCAGCACATTGATTGCGCGTTCCTGCAGAGCGTTGTGCGGCAAAAGCGCGGTGAAAAGATTTTCTATCCGCCGATAAACGATTTCGTCTTTCAAAATTTCGGCACGATGATATTTCTTCCGCAGAGCATTGACGTGCCAGATAATTTTCTTTCTCCGGTTTGCCAAATTTGCCGAAAGCGTCGGCTCGGTTTTTATTAAACTTTTGTCCAAACGGTTTAATTGCGTGTTAATGGCTTCCTCGACTTCGGCAAAGATTCGCGCCGTTTTGCTTGAAAGAAATTTTTCGACTATTTCAGCTAAAATATTTTCTTTACCTTTAAATAAATCGGTAAATTCCAGATTATATTTTTCAAGCGTCCGTCGGTGTTTTGCTTCGATAATCGTCAAACTTGCGCGGTGTCGAATCGGCGTAACCGGACGGTTTAAGATTTTGTAAATAACGGAGTTTTGTGCGAAATAAGCGATTTCCGCCGCGCCGCCGAAATAAACCAGCGTCGGCAGAAGATAATCCTGCGCGACGGGACGCAAAAGCGCGTTCGGGCTTAAATTTTGCGGATTATTTTTCGCAATTTCTAAAAATTCTATTTTTGAAAACTCTTTTTTTGAATTTTGAACTTTGATTTTTTGACTGTCCGAGTTTTGCCGTAATGCTTGCCGCTCGCCGTTTTTATTTTGAAAGAAAAACGGAAATGAATCTTCCGCTACTAAAACCTGCGGCTGATATTTTTTGCTTTCGAGTTCTTTGCTTCTTTCCAAAAGCGTGGAGATAATTTCATCTGACTTTTCAACTGCTTCGATGAAAATCGGCGCGCAGAGTTTTTTTAACTTTTCGTTGAGAGGCGAAACGAAAATTAAACCATATTGCTTAAAAATTTCAGCTAAAAACTTGGCAAATGCAGTGCTGTAAGTTTCGCCCGCTTGATAAGTTTCAGATAATAGTTGTTTGATTTTGTCGGTAAATTCGGTGCGCGGGAGATTTTCAAACAAATTTTCGCGTGTTTCGTTTATCGTTTTATCAAATTTAACCAAACCGACGGGAAAGTTTTCCGCATAATTTTCCGGCGTGTTTTCAAACTTCGCCAAATTTCCTTCTTTATCAATCTCGAAAGTTTTTTTCACTTCGTCGAAATCGTGGTCTTCTTCGGCAATCCAAAAAACGGGAACGGCTCTGATATTTTGTTTCCGTAGATCTTCAGCGAATTTAACGGTGGAAAGTGCTTTGTAAATCGTGTAAAGCGCGTTTGAGAATAATCCGGCTTGTTGTCCGGTTGTAATTGCCAAGCAGTTTTTTTCGCGCAAAAGTTTGATGTTCTCAAGTGTTTTTTTGCTCGCGCCAAAGGATTTGTTAATGTCTGTTAATGTGTCGCAAAGTTCATCACGGTTAATTTTATAATTTGCCAAGACCTTTTCGGCAAAATCCTTAAGGTCAGTTTGTTTTGCGGGATAAAATTTGTTGAGTTTTTGAGAATTTTCTTGAAAATCAAGAAAAAGCCGGGATTGCTGCGGAATGTTCTTAAATAAAATTGTTTGGCAATTCAAAGATATTTTTTCGGACACACAGGCTGATTCGTTCATCATTTAACGATTATAAATTCCTATTACGAAACTGCCAAACAAAATAGGCGACCTCATCGAAAGGTCGCCATTAAAGTAAAAACTGTTCCGGTTTAATTGCCCGTAACACGCGGGCGCGAAAAATTATCCTTCGGAGGTGTTTTTTCCGCGATATTCCCTTTTACTGTTCGTTCAATCAGATAAACTCCCGACGAATGAGTTCCGGCAAAAATGCGGTTTGAATCATTCGGATCAAAAATCATTGACCAAACACGGTGGCTCGGCAGTTTCAAATCTTTCGAGTCAATTCTTTTCCAATTCATACCCGCATTATCCGAATAAAATATACCGCCGTCGGATTGCAACGCGCTGGAAGTATAAACTTCGTCCGTGTTGCGCGGATTGACAAGAATACTTGTATAATTGCCGAGCGGCAGATTTCCGCCGCGCCGCGTGAAGGTTTTTCCGCCGTCGCGGCTTAGAAAGAATGAGTGCGACGTGCCGACATAAACATAATCAGGTCGTTTCGGGTCAATCGTAATCGAACTAACCGGCGCGTTTTCCGGAATACCGGCGACTTTTTGCCACGTTGCGCCGTTATCGCGGGAAATAATCAGACCGGAAACCGATGTTCCAACCCAAATTGTTTCAGGCTGCTGAGGCGTGGAATAGACAACAAATATATTTTCATCAATGCCTTCACCTAACGGAATTTTTTCCCAGCCCTTTAAAATATCGTAGCTGCGATATAAACCTTTCTCAGTTCCGGCGAAAATACCGTTCTTCCCATCTTCGGTATATGACAAAACCTTGACTTTATTTTCCAAAACCGGAACTATACCCGGCGTTGCAGGTGCAATTTCGGGTTTCTCTACGAGCGCGGGTGCTTTCGCTTTTACCGGCTTGCCGCGTTTTGAACTTCTGCGCGTTGTCGTTTTTTTAGGTGGCGATGGTTTTGGCACGGCAATATGCTCCCACGAATTGCCACGGTCAAGCGAAGTGAAGATTCCAACATTGGTCGCCAAATACATTGTGTCCGTATTTACGCGGTCTTGAATAATTGAAAAAGGTGAAATCCGGCTTATATCAAGATTTTCCGCTTGCTGCCAATTCAATCCGCCGTCATTGCTGGTAAAAACAAATCCGCCGCCCGTTGCGGTATTTTGCGTCGTCGCATAGAGCCGGTTCGGGCGTTCAATATCCGGTGTAATTGAATAAGTAAAACGGCTCGTGAAATTATCGTTGGTTGTTGTAAAATTTTTTCCGCCGTCGTTTGAAACCATCACGCCGTAATTATTTGTTCCGATGAAAATTCTGTTGGGCGCGTCCGGGTGAACGGCAATCGAATTAATCTCCAAATCTCTTTGTGTGGTCAACATCCAGGCTTTACCGCCATTGCTTGTCATCCAGAAACCTTCGGTCGTTGCCGCGTAAATTGCACCCGGAATGCTTGGGTTTTGCACAATGTCGCGGGTGCGGCGCGATTGCGATGGAATACCATTGACTTTCGCCCATTTTTCGCCGTTGTTTAATGATTCGTAAATGCCGCTGCACGCCGAGGCAATAATGTGGTTGGGATTTTTCGAGTCAATCGTGATGGCAAAAACGTCGGAATCGTCAATCATCCCGTTTTTAATCAATCGCCAACTTTTTCCGCTGTCAGTTGATTTGTAGGCACGCCACCAAGTTCCCGCAAAAATTGTGTCGTTGGTGCGCGGGTCAATTGCTAATGAGCCAATCGGACTGGTTGGCATCGTGTCAGAAGAAATCTTTTTCCAATCGTCGCCGGAGTCTTCGGAAACCCAGATACCGTTAATCGTTCCGACCAAAATCACGTTTGGGTCAAGCTTTGACTGCACCATTGAATGGATTGATTCTCCTCTCAGTTCTTTGGCTTCTTTCCAGGTTGCGCCGCCATCGGTAGTTTTAAAAAACGCACCCGGTTCTTTGTGCCGATGTCCCGAAGCATAAATAATATTTGAATCGCGGGAATCAACAAATAATTGGTCGAGAATCAATTGCGGTTTGTTAAAATTGACTAATAATTGCCACTTCTTACCGCCGTCGCCGGAGGTATGAATTTGCCCGTCGAGTGTGCCGATGTAAAGTCTGTCCTTATCGCGCGGGTCAATTGTTATGACGCGAACATCGCCGCCGCTTGGTCCGACAATTTCCCAATCGTTAAATTTTACAGATTTGCCGGAAGATTCATTATTATCATCATCGGAAGCAAACAACGATCCGGCACTCAAAAACAGCATTACTGCAATCGCAACCAGAATATTTATTCTTAAACCAATTTGTCTATTTTTTTCCATCATATTTTCTCTCTGTCATTTATGGATTGTAACAATGAATTTCTTGCGAAAAAAGCCAACAACCGTTATTCAGATGATGTTACTGGGGTAAATTGTTGTATTCAAAACGCAATTTATTTCGCGGAAATTAAAAGGAAGCAGATGTTTTACCTGAGCGCGTAGGTAAGATGACTTTATTTTACACTAATTTCCAAACAATGCAAATTTTTATAAAAATTCATTTAAAAAGCATCAGCGAGTGATGCTCCAATTATGAAACATCACTCGCTGATGAAATGTTCACATCTTACAAAAGATGTAAAGCTAAACTATGGCTGCGGAGTCGGAGGTTCGACACCCGCTGGGACGAGATAGAAGACAGTTTCTATTCCGTTTCCGCGGTCGCCGCCTCTGACAAAGGTTACACGACTCGGATCATATCTTCCGACTCTGATTGCATCACGGATTTGTCTTTCACGTGCTGCAATTTGCCTATCCGTTCCGTAGTTAATGATGTAGCCTTGAGCATCCGGATTGTTGTTCAACGAAATATAGAAGTTGTCAACCCGTGCTTTAACCTCATCATTTGGTAACGGTCCAAATTGGTCAACTGTATCAGGGGCACGTGTAGGAGCGATAGCCGCAGTTTCCGAATCTGACCTGTCGCAGCTGCAATCACCGCCGAGCGTAACAGTAGCAGTTACGTTTTGACCTTGCATCTCTGGAGTTGTTTGAACTGTAATAACCGGAGTTCCTTGACCGCTGATGATTTCGCCTTGCGAAACAGTCCAGTTGTAGGTGAAATCACTACTTGAGCCGCCGCTTGCGTTAGCGGTAAAGGTCATTGTAGCACCAGCCATAGTTACATCCGACGGACCAGTTACAGATAAGGTCGGGCAGACACATTCGGCTACACAATTGCAGGCTTCAACAACAATTGTTTTAGTTACTGTTTTACCACAAATTCCGCAACCGTCGTCAACGCCTGCTGTGACTGTATAAGTTCCCGGACTGATACCTGTCAAATCCCAAGAAACGTTTGCGCCTTGCCCAACAATGCGTCCGCCTGAAACTGTATAGTTATACGTTAGCACGTCGCCTTCCGGGTCAACCGCCGTTGTCGAAATATTGACGGACATATCGGCGCTACAATCAGCCCCTTCCGCCGGTCTAAAACCGGGAGGGCAAGGCGTAGTTACTCTGGTTTCACTTAGCTCAACATTGGTAACATCCGCGAATTGATTGATCGGTCGCGGCGGCTGTCTCGAATTACGTCGTCCGGCTGTAATTTGGAAAATAAATCCATGTGGGTCGGACGAAGTTTGAAATCCGGGAGGAACGCCGGTAAAGTTTGAAGTGAGTGTAGGACCGCCGGGAACTGAAGTTGACCCGGTAAACCTATTATCGTTAAAACTATCTCTATCCTGTTGATTAAAATGATAACGATAAGCCCCGCCTAAACTAATATATCGGG
This sequence comes from Acidobacteria bacterium 5-1, assembly GCA_002050455.1. Taxonomy (GTDB): domain Bacteria; phylum Acidobacteriota; class Blastocatellia; order Pyrinomonadales; family Pyrinomonadaceae. The sequence continues at coordinate 8,477 of MWZA01000208.1, forward strand.
TTGGATACACGCGCGCGCCAGCAAGTCCTTCGATCGGACTATTTTCAAAGGCATTCGGCGTGCGTCCACCGACATATTGAGTTGAACGACCTTCTAAAATCGGTTGGAAGTATTTGTTAACCGGAAAATCCAGACCAATACCTGCAATAACTTCATCAGGGCGGTCTAACAAGACCACGTCGTTGCTTTTGACACTACTGTTATAAATATAACCGAGGTTTGCCGAGATATTTAACCATTTGCGAAGACGTGCATCGGCAAAGGCGACTAAGCCGAAATCTCCGCGACCACTGTCGCTAAACGGATTTGGTCCGCCGCCGCCCGGACTGGCACCGCGCTGGAGTTGGTTAAATCCGCTAAAGTCATCAGCATCGTCTGCATAAAAACGATAAAACGGAATAAGACCGACACCAATCGGATTGTTCGGACCGGTAAAGCGAATTTTACCTCCGACTGTAAAAGTGTTAAAAGCCGATTCGCCATACTGTCGGTTAATAAATGGAGCATCAGGCAGATAACTTGGTGCCAAAGTGAAAACCGTCGGAACTGTTATTACTGTTGTGCCGCTCGTTATATTGGCTGTTTGCAGAACCACGCCCGGCAAAATACTTCCAAAAACCGAACCTAGTCCGGGAAAGTTCGCCGCTCCGTTGCCGCCGCCAAATGGCACACCAATCACAGATCCGCCCGGTGCAAAGGGAAATGTTCTGCCTCCGATAAAAGGAAACTGCCCAAATTGTTGACTTAACCGAAAAACGGGGCGACCGGCAAAAGCACCTTGACCCAACACAATTGCCGGCGGAACGCCGAGAACGTTGTTAGTTCTCAATTGTGAATTAGGAAGATAAAAACTGGAAAGATTACGCGGCGAATTGACCTTAATAGCGCGATAAGCATCCGTATTGAAGAACAACTCTAAATGGTCGCTCACTCCAACCTGAAAGCTAAGCGGTATTTCGACAATATCCACATTACCAGGATCGCGGTCATAATTACTGTATGCCGCGCTAAAAGTGAACTCACCTCTTCGCAAGGTTTGTCCGTCATAAATTGTAAAAAGACCTGTCGGACCTCCCGGAGGACCACCTGTTCCAACAGTTGGTGCCTGATTCCGGTCATCTTGGTTCGACCTAATGGTTTGGGCTGACGTTGAGATAATCAATGCCAGCATTGTAAGCGCAATTACAAACGCTTTGTTAGCGAGTTTCATCACATTCCTCCGCCGAAAATATTATTAAAAATTTGAATTTCAATTGTAGCTTCTTCAAAAGATAAAGCGATAATGCAATCTTTTGCAAAACTACTCAATTATTGCATACACCTAAAAACTTTCAAACATAAAAAGAACGAAATTTTCAAGCATATCTTATACAATTATAGTCTAAAGCTGTAAATTTTATACGAGAGATTTGCTCAAAAGTCAATAAAATTTTATCAACTCAATTACAACTTCGTAAAACCTTACTGCATATTTATCAGAAAAGCAAGCATTTCTAACAAATTAAGTAAATTTTTCTTACGCATAAATGCCGCGCATCTTTGTATCATACGCCACGCGGTCAATTGCCAGCATATATGCGGCGGTGCGCGTATCAACATTATGCAGTTCGGCAAGATCGCTCAATTCGACAAAACTTGCCACCATTTTTTCCTCTAATCTTTGATTTACTTCATCTTCGCGCCAAAAATAACCCATCCGGTCCTGCACCCATTCAAAATACGAAACGGTAACGCCGCCCGCATTACATAAAATATCAGGAATAACAAAAATTCCTTTCTCGTGCAGAATTTTGTCTGCCTTTGGCGTGGTCGGACCGTTTGCGCCCTCGGCTAAAATTTTACATTTTATGCGGTCGGCATTTTCCGAAGTAATTTGATTTTCCGTCGCGCACGGCGCAAGCACGTCGCATTCGATTTCCAATAATTCACTGTTGCTGACGTAATCGGCTTCTTTATAACCTTCAAGAGATTTAGTATATTTCAGATAATCCAGAACATCGGGAATGTTAAGACCGTTTGAATTATAAATACCGCCGAAAATATCTGAAATGGCAACCACTTTATAACCTTTTTCGTGCATTAAACTTGCGCCGATGCCGCCGACATTTCCCGAACCTTGGACGACGACCGATGTTTGTGCGGGCGTTAAATTAAAGCGTTTGATGGCTTCATTGACGGTAAATAAAACGCCGCGTCCCGTCGCCTCGCGTCTGCCCAGCGAACCGCCTAAAGCAATCGGTTTTCCGGTTACGATGGCTGTAACCGTATGGCGGGCGTGCATTGAATAGGTGTCCATAATCCACGCCATTGTTTGTTCATTAGTATTCATATCGGGCGCGGGAACATCCTTGTCGGGACCAATAAAATCAAGCAGTTCCGCCGTGTAACGCCGCGTCAAGCGTTCCAATTCACTTTCCGACATCTGTCGCGGGTCGCAAATAATTCCGCCTTTCGCGCCGCCGAACGGGACATTAACCACCGCACATTTCCAAGTCATCCACGCTGAGAGTGCTTTTACTTCGTCCAAAGTTACATCGGGCGCATATCGAATTCCGCCTTTTGCGGGACCACGCGCAAAGTTGTGTTGAACACGGTAACCTTCAAAAACTTGAATATGTCCCGAATCGAGTTTAACCGGAATATAGACTTTCAATTCTCGGCTCGGAACACGCAGCACCGCATATAAATCCGGGTCTAATCCTAAAAGTTGGGCGGCGCGGTCAAAGCGTTCGCTCATCGCTTCAAACGGATTTTTCTCATCGGTTGCCTTAAACCGCCGCATATCATCAGCCATCGGATTTGCCATTTTTTTTAACCTTTCTCCACTTTTCTCAAAAATTTCAAGCTCACTTTTTATAAATTTTATAAACCAAATTTAGTAATGTCAGGTTCATCTTTTCATTTTTCACTTTTAGTTTTTAGTTTTTCACTTTTCACTTTTTAAAACCTCGTTCATCGCGCCGCTTCGATAGCCTTGCAAATCAAGCGTTACGTATTTAAAGCCGAGTTTGCGAAATTTGTCCGCCAATTTTTCGGTCATTTCCAGCTTTAACGCTCGCTTCATTTCAATCGGCGCAATCTCTAAGCGCACAATTTCCTCGTGAACGCGCACGCGAAACTCTTTAAAACCCAGCGAATACAAAATTTCTTCGCCGCGTTCAATCTTTAAAAGCCGTTCGATAGTAACCGGAATGCCGTAGGCGATGCGCGAAGAAAGACACGGACTCGCCGGTTTGTCCCAAGTTGAAAGTCCGTGTTTTTTGCTCAAATTCCTGATTTCGTTTTTGCTCAAACCGACTTCAATTAACGGACTTCGCACATTTTTTTCCGCTGCCGCCGTCCTGCCCGGACGATAATCGCCGACATCATCAATGTTTGCGCCGTCCAGAACAAATTGTATTGCCTGATTTTTCGCCAACACGGAAAGTTTTCGGTAAAGCTCAGTTTTGCAGTAATAACAACGGTTAGTCGGATTTGCCAGATAATTCGGGTTTTCTAATTCTTCGGTTTCGATGGTTTGGTAGTTAAACTTAAAATCAGCGGCGATTTTGTCGGCTTCTTCGCGCTGTCTGTTTGAAACGCTCGGCGAAAGTCCGATGATGCAAACAGCTTTTTCGCCTAGTTCCTGCGTGGCAATCAAAGCCAGATAAGAACTGTCAACACCGCCCGAAAAGGCAACCAACACCGATTGCATTTCGCGCATCAAACGGCGCAAGTTTAGTTCTTTTTCTTCGGCGGTGAGCATTTCCGTGTTTTCATATCTGTTTTGTGGCTTTGCCATTATATTTTGACTAATTTTTTTACAAACAAATGCTGAAAGTAAAAATCTTAACTTAGTCAAACACTAAAG
>MWZA01000113.1 GCA_002050455.1 Acidobacteria bacterium 5-1
GGCGAAAATTACGCCAACACGCTTCTTGCGGAAGCCGACATAAATTATCAACTTTCGTTTGCGTCGGTTTGAAAATTGACCGTTTCGCCGCCGACCAGCGCGATTTCCTTGACTTGATAAAAAGCGTCGCCGAATTCGCGGAACAGAAAAACATCCGGGCGAACAATTATTTGGCGGCTTGATTTGCCGTTTTTGACAATAAGTTTTCCGTCTTCGGCGGCTTGCGCCGTGCCGCTTTGCAGTGTTGGCATCCATTTCTTTTTCGTGTAAATCTGCCGAATCAGGTGCAGCATTTTGGCGCGTGAAAACGGCTTATTCGGTTTTAGAGTTAAATCGGGATAAATCGTAAAATAGCCGTCGCGCAAGAGAATGGCGACATCGGCGCGGCGCGTTTGGGGAATTTCACCCGCGTCGTCAAACGAAAGCTGATAATTGATGTCGGCTTCTGCAAGAAGCGTGTCGGCGTAATTTTCGCCGTAAATCATCACGGCAAGAATATGTGCAATTTCAAGCGGTTTTGGGGAATCTTTGTTCACATTTGGAAAAGTTTTGCCGAATTTTGTCGCCAATTGATTAAGCCAATTCGATAATTCGCTTTGCGTTGGCGGGTCTTCAAAAAAATCGTCGCTCATTTGCGCGGTTGAAAGCTGAAAACCGTTGACGGCGAAAAGCGACATCAAACGGACGAGTTCGAGATTCTTTTCATCGCGCATTTTGGCAGGAATCCGAATGGTTTTTATCAAAAACGGCTCAAAATGTTTATGACCTTCAAGCGAACATTCGACGCCGCGCAAGTAAGGTTCGTTGGAATCGAAAACATTTTCCGAGTTTTCCGTTCTACCGCCGCAAGTCGAAGTATAATATGCAGTTATCGGTTTGCCTTTGTAAGTTGCGACAATGCCGCGAGTTTGCAGAACGGCTTGCGTTGCCATTGTGCTTTCCGAAGAATAACCTTTATAAACCTGTGAACGAATGGTCGGAAGCAAATCGAAACCTTGCTTGCCAAACTGTCCGATGTTGGCAATCGCATAAGTTCGCGCGGCGACTGCTTGCGCTTTTTGCGCTTCGAGCTGCGGCAGAGAAAGCTCGTTTGGGACAACGCCGAGCAAGTAATCTTCCAAAGATACGGCATTAACAACCGTCAGAGTTCCGCGCGAATTGACAAAAACTTCGATACGCCCGCGATATGCTTTGCCGTTGACGCGAACCGGCACGGCGCGTTCATTTATCGAACCAAAGGCGACGGCTTTGAGCGAAGAAAACTTTGCGCTCGGACTTGCACCTGAAACGATAACTTCGCGCAGATTCGGATTAATATCGGTGTTTGTCGGATTGCTTAAACCTGTCGGTTTGACGTTGTTTGAGTTTGCATTCGGGCGCGTCGGAATGATGCTTCGGACTTCCGATTTCGGATTTTTCGCCACTTGATTGGAAAGTTTAACGGCTTCGTCCGAAGGCTGTGTGATTTTTTCCGTTATCATTTCGGCTTCAAAGCCTTTGTCGCTCAAATCAGCCTTGAATTCGTTGGCTTCTTCGATAGTTTCAAAGGTTTTGCCCACAACAACGCGCCAAGTATTTGTTTTCAAATCCATCGAAGCGGAAGTTTTTTCGCCCGTCGCGCCCGCCACCTCTTTCGCCAAACTATCGGCTTCTGTTTGGCTTTCGACATTTGGAATCTCAAAATGATAAATCTCAATTTCCGGCGGACGATATGAACGTGCCGAAATGCTTACACGATTAGCGGCTAAAAACTTTTGCGGTTCGTCGGGGCTGACCGCGACCAGCGAAGAATCGGTAGTTGTAATCGAAACCGAACGTGCGTTGGTCGCCAAACCGATGCGGATTATCGGCTCGCGTTCAATAAAAAAAAGCGATGTTTCATTAGGTATTTCGCAAAAATCTTCGTAAGCGAAAACCGCTTGAATCGAGGCGGAAAACGCCGAAACCGAAAACAGGAAAAACAAAAGACGATAAAACATAATTTTTATAATAAAATCTGTTGGAATTTGAAAGTTGGGAGAAAATTAAGTGCTTTGCACGCAATAGTTTTACAGCGAACTTCGTCGGAATTGGTAATACAAATTAAGCCGAGATTTGTTTTGACGCATTGTGTTTGTTGTTTTCACAATTTTAATTTCAGCCGCGAGAATTATACAAATTGCGCGAATAAAAGGAAAATAATTCGTGTTATTTGTGTAATTCGCGCGGCTAATTTCCCTTATTTCTCCAGTGCATTAAAAATAAACGGAAACGTGCCGAAGCTCTGCCCGCGATGCTGCGGACGAAAGCCAAAAAGAATAATTTTTCCTTTGCTATAATTGGTTTCGGCAAGCGCGGTTTTGCCGTTCATATGTTTTTCGCCGAGCGTCCAGCCTGAAAGCAGAGAGTTTTTCACGGCGTATCGCGCAACGGTTTTTACTTTGTTTTTATCTGTAATTTCAAATGCCGAACTATTGGTAAAATAGGCGGGCGTTTCTTCCTTTAAACCTCTGGCAAGCGGATTTTTTGTGTCAACTTCCAGTTTAACAACCGAACCCGGATTGTAAAATTCGCTGCGTTTCAAGCCGTTTAAGGCGTTTTTCATCGGCAAATTAAAACGCTTAATAATCATCTCGCACGAATCGTCAAAGCAAATAAGTTTTCCGCCGTTTTCGACAAATTTCTTCAAATTCGCAACGCCTTGCTCGGTAATTCCGCCGGTAAATTCTTCGGCGTAACGCTCCGCGCTCAGTCCTTTAACGATCGAGTTTTCGCTGTCGGCAGGCAAAATTATCGCGTCGAAATTTAAGTTATTGGTGCGAAAATCTTTATCTGAAACCGATTGAAACGGAATTTGAAAAGCGTCGAGAACAAACCGCGTCCAACCTTCGTCCATCGAACCGGTAAAACCTTTGTAAAGCCCGATTTTCGGGTTTGTTTTGAGCGGATTCGGCAATTTTGCAAACGGTTCTTTGTTCGGCTGCAAATTCAAAACCTGCCGTGCCTGATTGATATTTTCGACTGGCTTCAAAGTATTCTGATACTTTGCAGAATCCTTGATTCTCCAAACCGCGTCATAATCAATTCCCATTTGCAGAGGCAAAGTCCAGCCCGCGACATCATAGGGAACTTCCGCCTCGCCTTTGGCATTCAGTCTTTCGGGATAAACCTGTTTTTCAAAAAGACTCAAAACATTATTTTTCTGCGTCTGATTGACGAAAACGAGAAAACTACCCAAAGGAATTTCGTGAAAATCGGTTTGATTTCTCGCGCTCGCAGCTTCGAGTTCGCGGGTCATTTGTTGAACTTCGATACCTTGCCACATTAAAATTTCGAGAAAACGCGAAACAATTTCGGCATTTGGCTGTCCGGCATAAATGACAAATGCCTGCGGTTCGTCTGTTTTCGGCTCTAAATTCGCTTTGCTTAGTTCATAAAAATTTCGCAAATAACGCTCGCGGAATTTTGCCGCCATTTCCAGCAGCGCACGCGAAGCAATCATTTCAATTCGCGCAATATCGGCAGGTCGCCACGCGCCGCCTTCCCAAACGTCGGGAAAATTTGTCGCCGGTTCAAGCAGCGAAGCCAAGCCGCGTGCGCCGCGCGTTTTCTGTAACTGCTCCTTCGTGATTGTAACGGGCGACATCAAATCCGCGCTTGCCGCTTCCGACAAAATGCCGATTGAGTTGTGATAATAAGGCGCGGAGCGAAAACCGCCGTGCCACCAAGTATCATAAGTCGAATTCGTCGCCACGCCCGCGATGTTTTCCGCCTGCAAATCCGCCGCCATTTTATAGCCAATAAGACCGACCTCGCGCAAAATCGAAGGCGCAACCCGCGGATTCGGCGGGTCGAAAAACGGTGGAATGACAAACCGCGAAGCCATCTGACCTTGCTGATGAATGTCATAGACAATTTCGGGAAACCATTCTCGCCAAAAGAGTTTCGTTATCGCCTGTGTTTCCTTCAAATTCAACATAAACCAATCGCGGTTGTCGTCGTGTCCGGCGTAATAATGATAAAGTTCGGGCGGCGAAGTTCCTTCTGATTTTGTTCCTAAAGTTTTGCGATACCAATCGGCGACAATATCAATTCCGTCGGGATTTGCCGATGGAATCAGCAGTAAAATCACGTTGTTGAGAATTTCTTTTGTGTTGTTGTCGGTTGCCGTTGCCAATTCGTAAGCGAGATTCATTGACATCTGCGAAGCGACAATTTCAGTTGAATGAATCGAACAGGAAATTGCGACAATCGTCTTACCGTTTTTGATTAGATTTTCGAGTTCCGCGCGGTCTTTAACCAAACGCGGATTTGCAAGTTTTTGGTTTATCTGTTTGTATTTGTCAAGGTTTTTGATGTTTTCGGGCGATGAGATAAAAGCGACAATCAGCGGTTTGCCAAGCGTCGTTTTGCCGATTTCTTTAACTAAAACTTTCCCGCTTGCCGCGTCCAGTTTTTGAAAATAATTCGTGATTTGTGTCCAATCGGCAATCGTTCTATCATCGGTCGGATGAAAACCTAAAACCGATTTCGGCGTTGGAATTTGGGCGGAAATCGCCAAAGTAAAAAGCAGAATTAAAATGCCGAGACGCACAAATCGGAGCGCAAACGGGACACTCGCATCAGTTGAATTCAGATGACGGACAACAGACAAAATAGTCAGCATAATGAAAAATTTTCCTCTGGAAGAAGCGATTAAAAAAAACGAAAAAATAACCTTTCCTGTCAAAGAGTCTAACAAATCTTGCTTTGTCGGCAAACTCAGATATTGGTGGTGCTGGATTTCGGCGGCAGTTTTGCTTTTGTTTATCGCCTTGCCGACAATGATTTTTTTGTGGATTATCAATCGGCGTTTGTGGTTTTATCCATTGTGTTTGCGGGGCGCGAAAGCGTGGCTCAAAGCGTGCGGCGCAAAGGTTAAAGTTACGGGTGGCAAAAATCTTAATCCGAACGAAAATTATATTTTCATTTCAAACCATCGCTCATATCTCGACACGGCGACGCTTTTTGCACACGCGGGACGGAGAATCGGTTTGGTCGCCAAAAAAGAACTTCTGAAAGTTCCGGTTTTTGGGCAAGGAATGGGTTTTGTGAACATTATTGCGATTGACCGAAGTAATCCCGAAAGAGCTTTGCAGTCAATGAATAGAGCTGAAACGGTTTTGAAAGGCAGTTATTCTTTCGGCGTTTTTGCCGAAGGGACACGCGCTCTGCCGGGCGAACTTCTGCCGTTTAAAAAAGGCGCGTTTCATCTTGCTTTGCAAACCGCCGCGCCGATTATTCCGGTAGCAATAAAAAATACGGATTGGATGATGGGCAAAAAAACCGGCGCAGCTTACGCCGGAACGATTGAAATGGTTTTGCTTCCGCCAATTGAAACGAAAAATTTAACGGAAAATGATTTACCGGATTTGCTCAAAAAAGTGCGCGGCGCGATTGCCGAAGAGTTATCAATGGAAAACTGAAAATGAAAAACGGAAAATTTATGATTCCATTTCCATTTTCAGTTTTCCATTATTTACGGTTTTTTCGGTGTCGGACTTGGAGCCAGATTTTCCGGTGGTGCTTCATCCTCGTCTAAAACCTTTACCTCACTTCTGCCCTGAGCATAATCTTTATACTGCACGCGCATTTTTAATTTAACCGCCTGACCGCTATCGAAAACGAGTTCGTCGTCGGAAGTGGAATAAGCCGGAAACCAATATTTTCCGTCAATATTTTCGCGCCACGTTTCAACCACCGGATACTTGCTTTGTTTGGTTTCGGGAACGGCTTTACCTTTCGATTTGACGATTTGCAAATCTTTATCATCAACCCAAACTCTGCCTGAAAAAAGTCTTATCTTTGATTTTGGGTCAGGCATTACCTTTGGCGACACATCGAAAACATACAAATCAAGTTCGTCAATATGCTCTTTGCCGACATAATTAAAATTATAAAGCGAAACAAATGACGGGTTAAGCGCAAACGGGTTAACGCCGCCTAAGTCCTCAATATCTTCGGGCGTAATAGTAATTTCTTTGATTGTGGAAATCGGAAAAAACACGATTTTTTCCGTCCGTTTACCGTTCGCACCCAAAGACATAAACGAATCGCGGCGATAAACTCCGGTAACTTGTCCGCCCATCCCGATTGTTTGAATATTCGCATTTCGGTAAAAAACATACTGCGTCAACGCATCCCGAAACTCGCCTTCTTTTGCCGTAAAAGCCTTGACAATGCGGTCAATTTCCGCTTGACTCAAATCGGTTTTGACAATTTTCGATTCTTGGGCAAGCATGTCGACCGCCGAAAGACATAAAACTATCAATCCAAATAAAATTATCCTCGTTCTTTTCATTTTTATTAACCTTTTGCTTAAAAAACTAACAAATAGATGCGCGATAGAATGAAAAAGTTTGCAAAATCTTTCCTTTTACATTCCGAAACTCTCGCTTCATTATGTTTTCACGATTTGCTAAAATTAAAATCACGCAAAAAATTGCCGGATAGAAATTTTAAAATCATTTAGAATAAGGGAGAAGTATGGCTGATAAAAAACAAACAAAAAAAGTGACCAACGAAAAAATTGAACAGTTGTCGCAAGACTTTGAAGACGGAGCGGATAAGTTTTTAACAACCAACCAAGGATTACGCATCAATGACAACCAAAATTCGCTCAAAAACGGCGAGCGCGGCGCAACGCTTCTGGAAGATTTCATAATGCGCGAGAAAATCACACATTTTGACCACGAGCGCATTCCCGAACGCATCGTTCACGCCCGCGGCGCGGGCGCACACGGTTATTTTCAGGTTTATGAATCAATGGCGAAATATACAAAAGCTGGATTTCTGCAAGATCCAAGCAGGAAAACGCCTGTTTTTGTGCGTTTTTCAACCGTTGCAGGCTTTCGCGGCTCGACCGATTTGGCGCGGGACGTGCGCGGTTTCGCCGTCAAATTTTATACCGAAGAAGGTAATTATGATCTTGTCGGCAACAACATTCCCGTCTTTTTTATTCAGGACGCAATTAAATTTCCCGACCTTATTCACTCGGTCAAACCCGAACCGCACAACGAAATTCCGCAAGCGGCTTCGGCGCACGATACTTTTTGGGATTTTACCTCGCTGATGCCAGAATCAATGCATATGATTATGTGGGTGATGTCGGACAGAGCGATTCCGCGCTCGTTCAGAATGATGGAAGGTTTCGGCATTCACGCTTTCCGCTTTATCAATGAGGAAGGCAAAGCGCATTTTGTCAAATTTCACTGGAAACCGCTTCTCGGCGTTCATTCGGTAGCGTGGAATGAAGCGCAGAAAATTTCGGGCTTCGATGCCGATTTTCACCGCCGCGATTTGTGGGAAGCGATTGAAAACGGCGCGTATCCCGAATGGGAATTCGGCGTGCAAATCGTGCCGGAAGAAGACGAACATAAATTTGATTTTGACCTTTTGGACGCGACAAAAATCATTCCCGAAGAACTCGTTCCGGTGCAGAGAATCGGTAAAATGGTTTTGAATCGCAATCCCGACAATTTTTTCGCCGAAACCGAACAAGTCGCCTTTTGTCCGTCGCACATTGTTCCGGGCATTGATTTTTCAAATGATCCATTGCTGCAAGGTCGCCTGTTTTCATATCTCGACACCCAAATTTTGCGTTTGGGCGGACCGAATTTCCACGAAATTCCGATAAATCGCCCGCTTGCGCCGCTTCACAACAACCAGCGCGATTCAAAAATGCGTCATATGATTAACAAAGGTCGCGTGTCGTATGAACCAAACACCTTAGCGGGCGGCTGTCCGTTCCAAGCAATGGTTAAGGACGGCGGTTTTCACACTTACGAGGAAAGAATTGACGGGCGCAAAATCCGCGTCCGCAGTGACAGTTTCCGCGACCATTTTACGCAAGCTGCGCTTTTTTACAACAGCCAAGCCGAATACGAAAAAACGCACATCGTTAATGCTTTAAGTTTTGAACTCGGCAAAGTCGAGGTGGACGCGATTCGTTCACGGATGGTTTATATTCTCAAACAAATTGATGACAGTTTGGCGCAGCGCGTCGCCGATAATCTCGGCATCGAAATTCCCGCAAAACTCGATTCGCCGATAAATCACAGTTATCCGGCAGATGCCAATCCCGAAAATTATGAATCGAAGCCGAAAAAGACCGGCGGACTTGAAAAAGACGCAGCTTTGAGTATGGCAAACACAATTAAAGATACGATAAAAACTCGTCAAATCGCGTTTCTAATTGCTGACGGTTTCAACGCTGACGATGTCAAAGCGATGAAAGCCGCGCTCGAAAAAGAAGGCGCAATGGCAAAAATTATCGGTATGAAATCGAACTCGGCAAAAAGCGCAAACGGTGAGGAAATGAAAGTTGACCACGCCTTGCGGACAGTTGCTTCGGTTTTGTTCGACGCGGTTTATGTGCCGGGCGGTGAAAAAAGCGCAAAGGCTTTAACGGACGAGCCGGATGCGATTGAGTTTGTCAACGAAGCGTTTCGTCACTGCAAAGCGATTGCCGCGAGCGGCGCAGGCGTTGATTTTATCAAAAATGAAACCTATGCCGGACGAGCCAAGGACGACAAAGCCGTTATCTTGAGCGAAAACGGCGCACAAAATGCGGCGAAAGATTTTATCAATGCCATTGCCCAGCATCGCAATTGGGACCGAGAAACAGCGCGGAAAGTTCCGGCGTAGACAGCGGATTCGGATTGGATTTACGGGCGTGTTTTGAGTTCCAACTTTAGTTGGCTTTTGACATAAGAGCCAACTAAAGTTGGAACTCAAAACTTTTCCTGACACTCCGAAGTCAAACTGCTCTAAGTGAGAATTGAGAACTGAGAAGTAACAACAAAAATCTTACTTATCACATTTGAGTTCTCATTTCATTTTTATTTATGGAATCGCTTTCCGAAGAAATTGAACAATTCCGCGATAGAAAATGGCGGCGCGAGGAAACTTTGAAAATTGAAACCGCGCCGGAAGTCGAAGCGTTGGTTGAAGATTTGGGATTTTGTCTTGCCTTGACCGATTCGCGCACGAATTTGCCGTCGGTTTATATCGCTGTTTGCGGCAGACGCGACGCACATTCGCCGCGCAATGTTCAGAAAGATTATGAAATGAGTCTTGCGTGGACGCTCAAAGATGAAGTAATGCGGCGCGGAAAAGTCTATTACGGAAAACTCTGCAAAGGTCGCGCGATGTTTGTCGCGCCGCGTCTTGTTCCTTTTTTTAATGCGATTTGGGGCGTTTCGAAAAAGCAGGAAAAGGAAATTTTATCGGAAGACGCGAACAAAGTTTTGAAGATTTTGCGAAAAGAGTGGGAATCGGCAACGGCGGATTTGCGTGAAGAAACTAAAATTGAAAATCGGCAAAAATTAACCAGAGCATTGGATGAACTACAACGCGCAATGAAAGTCGTGCCGCAGGAAGTTCTTTATCAGCCAAAGTTTACGTATATCTGGACTTTGGCGGAAGCGCGTTTTCCAAAGGAATTAACGAAAAAAGTTTTGCGCGAAGAAGCCGTCAAGGAACTCGCCCGTGCATTTTTGCAAATGTGCGGAACAACCCGGCGCGGCGAATTTGCCAAAGCACTTAGTTTAACGCGCAAAGAAGCGGGAAAGGCAAATCATCAATTAGTTAATGAAGGTTTTGCGGAGAGATTGTCGGTCGGAGTTTATAGGAAAAAATAAGCAATCGGCAAATTATGATTTAACTTTTTCGGTTTCAATATTCTCCGGCTTTTGCTTACTGAAAAACATATCAATAATCAACAAACCCGCGCCGATGCAGATTGCCGCGTCCGCGACATTAAAGGTCGGATAATGCCAGCTGCCGAATTGAACGTCAATAAAATCAATGACAAAACCGAGCCGCACGCGGTCAACGACATTTCCGACAATTCCCGCCAGCAGCAAAGCCAACGCGCCGAGCAGCCGGTCGTTTGTGCGCGAAACTCGCCAGAAATAATACAAAACCAATACCGCCGCAATGGCTGCGACAACCGAAAGTCCCCAACGTCCCGTGTCGCCGTGGTCGTTCAAAAAACTAAAAGCAACGCCGGTGTTTTCGGCATACGCAAAATTTAGAAAACCCGGAATAATGGCTTTGTCGCCGAAACGTAAATTTCGAATTGCCCAAGCCTTTGTCGTTTGGTCAAGCAGAAAGACCGCGCCCGCCATAGCGAGATACGCGATTTTCCAATAAATATCTTTTTTGTTCACTTGTTTAATCTTCGTCTGTGCTTTTATCCGAATGCTTTTTCAGCAAAATTTTTATCATAACGATTTTATTATACCGTTTTTTCGATTTCGGTTAATGCCGCGACACATCTTTCGCAGACGGTCGGATATTTTTCCGATTCGCCGACGTGAATCGAATAGTTCCAGCAACGCTCGCATTTTGCGCCGTCGGCTTTTTGGATTTCGACGTTAAACCCGTCGCCTTGGTGAACTTCGACTTGCGACACGATAAAAATGTAGCGCAAGTCTTCGTAATATGAAAGCAGAAAATAAGTTGTATCTTTATCAACCGTCAAAATAACTTTCGCTTCCAAAGACGAGCCAATTTGCTTGGCATTCCGCGCTTCCTCCAACGCTTTTAAGACTTCATCGCGGATTGCGAAAATGCGTTCCCAATCCGACAAAAGTTGCGAATCGTCCGCGCCCGAAACTTTCGGAAACTCCGCCAGATGAACCGATTCTAATTTTTGATGCGGCAGATTTTCCCACGCTTCGTCCGCCGTAAAAGCGAGAATCGGCGCAAGCAGACGCGACAGATTATCCGCAATTTTGTAAAGCGCGGTTTGGGCGGAACGTCTTTCGCTTGAGTTTAGCGCAAAGATATACAAACGGTCTTTAATGATGTCAAAATATCGCGCCGAAAGCGTAACCGTAACGAAATTATAAAGCGTTTGATAAACGACTTGAAAATTATAAGTTTCGTAACCTTGAACGACTTTTTCAACCGTTTCGTCAAGGCTCGCCAACGCCCAGCGGTCAATTTCCTGCATTTCGGCAAAGGCAATCGTTTCGGTTTCGGGATTAAATCCGTCGAGATTTCCCAAAGCGTAGCGCAAAGTATTTCTAAATTTGCGGTAAGCGTCAACGATACGCGACAGAATTTCGTCGGAACAGCGCATATCTTGCGCGGAATCCATCGCCGATGCCCACAGGCGCAGAATTTCCGCACCCGATTTTTGCACAACTTCGTTTGGTGAAATCGCGTTGCCGCCCGATTTGTGCATTTGTCTGCCTTCGCCGTCAACTACCCAGCCGTATGTAACGACCTGTTTATAAGGCGCGCGGTCGTGCGCCGCCAAGCCGCACATCAAAGATGAATTAAACCAACCGCGAAATTGGTCGCCGCCTTCAAAATAAACATCCGCCGGAAATTGCAGATTGTCGCGCGTCTCCAGCACGGCAACGCAGCTTGCGCCCGAATCAAACCAGACATCCAAAATATCGGTTTCTTTGATAAATTCTGTGCCTGAACACTTTGGACATTTAAAACCGTCGGGCAATAAATCTTTCGTCTCGCGGTTATACCAAGCGTCCGCCGTTTCCGCGCGGAAAATGTCGGCAACGTGATTGATAATATCAGGTTTAGCGATTGCCTCGTCGCAGCCCGCGCAGTAAAAAACGGGAATCGGAACGCCCCACGAACGCTGCCGCGAAACGCACCAATCCGGTCTGCCTTTGAGCATATTTCGCATTCGGTCAATTCCCCACGTCGGATGCCATTTTACGTTTTCGATTTCGCTTAGAGCATTTGCCCGAAGCGAAGTTTCTTCGCCCGTCTGCGCTTTTGCGTCCATCGAAATAAACCACTGCGGCGTGGCGCGAAAAATCACCGGATTTTTGCAACGCCAGCAATGCGGATAACGATGATTGTAATTTTCCGTGAACAGCAAAACGCCTTTTTCGCGCATAAATTCGACGATTTTCGGATTCGCGTCAAAGATGTTTTCGCCTGCAAAATGCTCGACATCAGCCGTAAAACGTCCCGCGTTGTCAACCGGACAATAAATCTCTAAACCGTATTCGCGCCCAATCACAAAGTCGTCGTGTCCGTGTCCGGGCGCGGTGTGAACGCAGCCAGTTCCCGATTTCTGCGACGTTTTGCTTTCAAATTTTACATCTAATTCGACTTCCGCGTCGGCTTCGCCCAAAGTTACGTGGTCGCCGTTCATCAACAGCGAAAGCCGGTCAAGCCAAGCGTGTTTGGCTTCGAGTTTGTCTAACTTTGCGCCTTTGAAACGCGCAATTTCCTGTGCGTTTTCAAGTCCGCAAGTTTCAGCGAAAGATTTTGCTAACTCAGACC
>MWZA01000061.1 GCA_002050455.1 Acidobacteria bacterium 5-1
ATTACAATCGAATCAGGCTTCATTCAAGTTTGGGCTATCTGAGTCCGATGGAGTTTGAAAAACAGTTGAAAATTAAACATTCAAGGAGCAGAGAGAGTTTTGTGTCCATTTAAACTTGACCATCTCAGAGCGTGAGGTGAATGAAAGGCACCGGTAGATAAATTAAATTTTACTACTCGAAAAAAACATAACTTATATATGGACAATCAAGTAAATGTTTCTGCAAAACGCTCTCAAATCGGCGTGGGCGGTTTTAATGTCAGCGCAAGAGCCAAACAGCTCGTTATGGAGGTTCTCGACAGCAATCGCCTGACGGCTGGACCGAAAATGGCGCAGTTTGAAAAAGAGATTGCCGCGATTCACGGTTGTAAATACGGTTTGATGTCCAATAGCGGCACGAGCGCACTGCACATCGCGCTTGCCGCGCTCAAGGAAAAGTATAACTGGCAGGACGGCGACGAGGTTCTTGTTCCGGCGGTTACTTTCGTGGCAACATCAAACGTCGTGATATACAACAATTTGAAGCCGGTTTTTGTTGATGTCGATCCTCGGTATTACTGCCTTGACCCGACGAAAATCGAAGAAAAAATCACGCCGCGCACGCGAGCTGTTATGCCCGTTCATCTCGCCGGGCAGCCGTGCGATATGGAGCCGATTCTCAAAATTGCGGAAAGGGATAATTTGCGAATCGTCGAAGATTCCGCCGAAACGATGTTCGCCTGCGACAAAGGGCGACCGGTCGGCTCTTTCGGTGATGTCGGTTGTTTTTCGACTTATGCCGCGCATATGATTACGACTGGCGTCGGCGGGCTTTGCACGACTAACGATCCGAAACTAATAGTAATACTCAAAAGTTTAATGAATCACGGGCGCGATTCGATTTACATTACTATTGACGACGACAAAGCAGCCAAAGGCGATGAATTATTTCAAATCGCCGACAGCCGTTTTTCGTTTGTCCGGCTCGGACACAGTTTCCGCTGCACGGAGATGGAAGCTGCACTCGGCATTGCACAACTCGAAGAACACAAACAAGCGTGCGCCCGCCGACTGGAAATTGTGGCTCAATACAACAAAGGAATGGCTGATTTACAGAATTTTCTGCAGTTGCCGTGTCCGCGTCCCGAATCCGAGCACAGTTATATGTTTTATGCGCTGACGATTCTAGACGAGCGCGTCAAGCGCGACGATTTGATTCGGTTTTTGGAAGACAATTCGATTGAAACACGCTATCTTCTGCCGCTTATCAATCAGCCGATTTACCGCGATATTTTCGGCAATCTCGACGACGAGTTTCCGGTTGCGGCGTGGCTCAATCAAAATGCATTTTATATCGGCTGTCATCCAGACATCAGCGATGAGGAAACTGAGTATGTGATTGAAAAATTTCACGAATTTTTTCGGAGTTACAGATGAGCAAAGAAACTATCGGCGTAAAGAATAAAAACGAAACGGCGGAAATCAGCCGGCGCAGTCTCGGAATCTCCGGGCGCGTGCGGACGAGCGACCGTCCCGCGCAAGTAAAATGTCAAATCTGTAGCGCAGTAACGATTCCCGGCGTTGATTTAGGAAATCAACCGATTGGCGACCTTGTTCTTTCGCCGTCGCAATTGAATCAACCGGAAACTTTTTATCCACTTAAATTGCAGCATTGCCCGGAATGCGGTTTGACGCAGCTTAGCTATATCGTTAATCCGAAAATCGTTTATAAAAATTTTCCTTTCGTCAGCGGTACGACGCAGACGGCGACCAGACATTTGCAATCGCTTCCCAAGCAGTTGGTAAAAATGTTGAATCTCGATGGCAAATCGTTTGCTGTGGACATCGGCTCGAACGACGGCACACTTTTGAAAGGCTACATTCCGTCCGGCGTGAAATTTCTGGGCGTTGATCCGTCTGGCGACCCTGTCCGCATCGCCAACGAGCAAGGCATCGAAACGCTTCACGCCTTTTTCAACGAAGAAACCGCCGAATATGTAAAAACGAATTATGGCGCGGCGGAGGCAATTACGGCTTGCGGAGTTTTCGGGCATATTGCCGATTTGGAAAGCACGATGCGCGGCGTGAAAATACTGCTCGCTAAGCGCGGCGTGTTCGCCACCGACTCGCAATACTGGCTCGACACGATGCAGCGACTTCACTACGACAATATGTTTCATCAACATCTGCGCTATTATTCGATGAAACCGCTGATTTACCTTCATCGCCAATACGGAATGGACGTTTTTGATGTCGAACGCTCGGAAGTCTACGGCGGCTCGATTCGCATTTTTGCCTGCAATGCGGGAGAATATCCGATTTCCGATCGCGTAAAAAAACTCGTCGCGCTCGAAGAAAAAGAGAAACTATATGACGCAGCGACCAACGAAAGTTTTACCGCGCAGGTCGAAGAACGCCGCCGCAAACTTTTCGACGATGTCTACCGGCTTGCCTCAAAAGGGAAAAAAGTTATCGGCATCGGCGCGCCGGCGAAAGCCTCGACGATTTGCAATTATGCCCGGCTCGGCTCGGATTTAATTGAATACGTCACGGAAGTCAATCCGCTTCGCATCGGAAAATATCTGCCCGGCGTTCGCATTCCCATCGTTGACGAAGAATTTATGTTTGAAGACCCGCGCCCGGCGGACGCGGGAATTCTTTTCGCGTGGAATTATTACGACGAGATTGTGCCGAAACTTCGCCAGCGCGGTTTCAAGGGGGAAATTCTACTGCCATGACCGAACTTAATCAACAAAATACCGAAACCGAAAAGGGCACGATTTTGTTCGGTGGAAGCGGTTTTTTAGGACCGTATATTTTGGAAAATTATCCTGACATTATCTCGGTCGGGCGCACCGCGCCGCCGACTTGCAATCGTCATATTCCGGTCAAGAGTCTGGAAAATTTGGATGCACTGAAAGACTTGGAATTCGATAAGGTTATTTTCATTATCGGCAACACCGACCATCACAATCTGGAAAAGGAAATCGTGCCGCGCGGCGAACCGACGGCGTTCGATTATCACCTGATGCCGCTCGTCCACACGCTCGAACAAATAAAAAATCGTCCGATTAAAAAATTTATCAATTTTTCCACGATTCTGATTTACGACGAGCATAAAATCACTTTGCCCGTTTCCGAACATAGCCCGATTGACCCGTATAAAAATCGTTATACAATAAGCAAATACCTCGGCGAAGAAGTCTGTAAATTTTACGAGCAGTGGGTTCCGATTGTCACCGTGCGGCTCTCGAACATTTACGGTCCGACACCGCTTAAACGATTCGATTTGATTCATTTGCTCTGTCATCAATTATTGGATAACGGCAAAGGACAAGTTTGGAATACGAAGCCGGAGCGCGATTTTATCTACGTCGAAGACGCGGCGCACGCCATCGTCAAACTTCTCGAAACTGATTACACGGGAATTCTCAATCTCGGCACCGGAACGCAAACCGCCGTGCGCGAAATCGTGGACACATTGCAGCGAATTAGCGGGTATCCGATTACCGACCTCGACCAACCCGTTTCGGGTCCGAAACAATTTCGTTGCGATATGACGACGATTAATCATTTGATTGATTGGAAGCCGCATTACTCGACGAGAGAAGGCGTTCGGAGAACTTACGAATTGATGAAATCTTGGAGAAAAGTACATGAAGTTGGGAATTAACGGCTGGCGCATCCACGGTCAGCGCACGGGCGTGGGACGCTATCTTTTGAACGTCATCAAAAATTGGACTGAGGAAATGGTCAATGGGCGTTTCGACGTGATAAATTTCTATACGCCGAAACCGATTCACCATAAGGAAATTCCTTTGCCTAAAAATTTTCGCGTGCGTGTTTTACCGTCAGACAAACCAATGCTCGTTTGGGAAAATACGCTGATGGCGCGAGCCGCCGATGACGACGTGATTTTTTGCCCGTCTTATACGAGACCTGTTTTCGCTCGCGGAAAAACCGTCGTCGTTACGCACGATGCGACCTCGAAAATGTATCCCGAATTTTTCTCGTTTTCGGTGCGGCATTTTTACAATCACCTTTACGGCTGGAGTGCGCGAAAGGCAACCAAAGTTATCACGACGACGGAAGCCGCACGACAAGATATTGCGCGTGTTTGGAACGTGCCGCTTGAGAAAATTTCCGTTACGCGACTTGCCATTGCCGATGCTTTCAAACCGCTGCAGAACGACCCGAAAGTTCACGGAATGCGCGAGCGGCAGACGGGCGGCGCACCGTTTTTCTTTTTCGTCGGAAAACTTTCAGGTCGGCGAAATGTTCCGCGTCTGATTGAATCTTTTGCCAAGTTCAAAAAAGAAACGTCGTTTCCGCATAAAATGATTATTGTCGGACCGGACACGGCGACCTTGAACATTACCGAAATCGGCGCGGAGTTGGGCATTGCCGAGCATTTGGTTCGGCTGAAATTTGCGACGGACGAAGATTTGAATTTGCTTTACAATGCGGCGGAAGCGTTTGTAATGCCTTCGACTTACGAAACGCTTTCGTTTCCGGTGATGGAATCGCAAGCCGTCGGAACGCCCGTCATCTGCATTGACACGCCGGGCGCGAGGGAAAATACAGGCGGCGCGGCGTTTTTTATACCGAAATTGGAAGTAGCGGAGATGTCCAAAGCGATGTCTGAGGTGGCGGGTAATGCCGCGCTTCGACGTGAGTTGTCGGAAAAAGGATTAGCGAACGCGCAAACTTTTTCGTGGCAAAAATGCTCTGCTGAAACGCTGGCGGTTTTGGCAGAAGCCGCACACGCAACGAATTCTGCCGCTGCTTTTACGGCTTCGGAGGTTAAATCTAATGATTGATTACAAAAACAGTTCGGTTTTGGTTACGGGCGGCGCGGGCTTTATCGGCTCGCATCTGACGGAGGAATTCGTGCGGCGCGGCGCAAGCGTTACGGTGGTTGACAATCTCTCGACCGGCTTCCGACAAAATCTCGCAGCGGTTGCCAAGCGCGTGGATTTGCGCGAGATTGACCTCGTGCAAGACGATTTGCGCCCGTTGCTCAAAGAAAAAAATTTCGATTTAGTCGTTCACACCGTCGCTAATGCCAATGTTCCGGCATCGGTGGAAAATCCGAAAATGGATTTTGAAAAAAACGCGGTTGCCACGTTTAATTTGCTAGAAGCGGTGCGCGGATGTATCCCGCAAACGCGAATTCTGCACACTTCGTCGGCGGCGATTTACGGGCAAGGTTCTGAAACTCCGACCCGCGAAGATTTTACGACCGTGCCGGTTTCGCCCTATGGAGTCAGCAAACTGGCTTCGGAAAACTATGCCTCGATTTATGCGATGCTATACGGATTGCGGACGGCGACTTTGCGTTTGTTTCCAGTTTTCGGCGAGCGGCTCCGCAAGCAGGTTGTTTATGATTTGATGAGCAAAATTCATTACAATTCGGAAGAATTGTTTATTCAGGGCGACGGCAAACAAGTGCGCGATTTTAATCACGTCGCCAACGTCGTCGAAGCATATTTTACTATTGCCGAAAACGGCGAACTGCGTGGCGAGGCGTATAACATCGCTTCCGACGAAACGGTAACGATTCACGAATTGGCGGAAATGATTTGCGAACGGATGCGGGTTGATCCGCGCTTTGTTTTCGGCGGCGAAGCGCGGGCGGGCGATATGCGGAGATTACACGCCGATATTTCGCGCTTAAAAAATCTCGGCTATCAGCCGCGTGTCAGTTTTATCGACGGGCTAGATGCGACGGTGGCTTGGTTTCAGGAAGAAATGAAAACGATGTCGGCGGCAGTTTGATTAGGTCAGGCTGGAAATAATTCAAAATCTAAAAATTCAAAATAACGAAATATGCCAAAACGCGCACTCATTACAGGAATTACCGGACAAGACGGTTCTTATTTAGCCGAACTGTTACTCGGCAAAGGATACGAGGTTCACGGGATTCGTCGCCGTTCAAGCAGTTTCAATACGTCGCGTATTGACCATTTAATCAACGATTTTCGTCACGACAAAGATGCGCGTCTGTTTTTGCAATATGCTGACTTGACCGATTCGACCAGTCTTATAAAACTTCTATACCTTTTACAACCCGATGAGATTTACAATCTTGGTGCGCAAAGCCACGTTCACGTCAGTTTCGAGATACCGGAATATACATGCGATGTAACGGGTTTGGGAATGATACGCATTCTCGAAGCGGTGCGCGAGACTGGAATCAAAACGCGAATTTATCAAGCGTCGAGCAGCGAGATGTTTGGCAGCACGCCGCCGCCGCAAAGCGAGAAATCGCCGTTTCACCCGCGCAGTCCATACGCCTGCGCCAAAGTTTTTGCGTATCACGCGGCGGTTAATTACCGGGAAAGTTACGGGATGTATGTCTGCAACGGAATTCTTTTTAACCACGAATCGCCCCGCCGGGGTGAAAATTTCGTCACACGCAAAGTAACCCGCGCCGTCGCCCGCATCAAACGCGGTCTGCAGGATAAACTCTACCTCGGCAACTTGGAAGCCCGCCGCGATTGGGGCTATGCGCCTGAATATGTCGAAGCGATGTGGCAAATGCTTCAGCAAGATAAACCCGACGATTATGTGATTGCGACCGGAGAATCGCGCAGCGTTGAGGAATTTGTCATTGCCGCATTTGACCGCGCCGAAATGGATTGGCGCAAGTATGTCGAGATTGACCCGGTTTATTATCGTCCCGCCGAAGTTGATTTGCTGGCAGGTGACGCTTCAAAGGCAAAAGCATTGTTGGGTTGGGAGCCGCAGGTAAGATTTCCCGAACTGGTGCGGATTTTAGTTGATGCCGACATTAAGCTGCTGGATGAACAACTGGCGAGAGGCGAATTGGCGAATGAGTATTCAAACTAGCGACAAAACTCAGAAGCCGTCCGCCGCCGGTATAACAAGGGATGACGAACAACAGGCGGACGAATCGGAAAACTCCGGCAAATCTGTCGGCGTGGGGAGAATCGGCGCTAATATTCTTTCTTTGGGAAGCGGTGAGATTATCGCCCGCGCCGTCGCCTTCTTCGGAGTAACGTATGCCGCCCGCTTACTTGGTCCCGAACAATTCGGCATCATCGGTTTTGCGGCGGCTTTGTTCGGTTATTTATCCCTCGGTGTGACGGGTGGTTTTAATGACATCGGCTCGCGTGAGGTCGCCCGTCGCCCGCGTGAAGCATCTTCGATTGCCGCTAATGTCGTAGCCGTCAAATTTATAATTGCGTTTATCGCGCTGATTGCCGTTGTCATTACGGCTTGGTTTTTGAACAAACCGCCGACGGTAAAATTGGTTTTGCTTTTGATGGGACTTTTGTTTTTTCCGCTTGCGCTCGATACTTCCTGGGTTTATAAGGGGCTGGAGCGCAATCGCCCGGTTGCCTTTTCGCTGATTATAGGTCAGGTTTTGTATGCCGGCGCGATATTTTTGGCAGTAAACGAGTCGAGCGATGTCGCGTACGTGCCGCTCGCCCAATTTTTTGGCGAGATTTGCGCCGCGCTGTTGCTTACGCTACCTCTTTTATATCTGAAAAAAATCAAACTCGATTTGCGTGACGGCTTCCGAATTTTGCGGAGTTCAGGTTTTTGGGCAGTTTCACGGTTATTGAGAACCGTAATGTATACCTTCGATGTTGTGCTGATTGGCTTTCTGCTGGGCGAACAGGCGGTCGGTTTATACACTGCACCTTATCGGATTTGTTTTTTGCTGGTGGCTCTGGCAGTAGTAGTTCATACTTCTTATTTGCCGCTTATTACTCGCGCAGCAACTCCCGATTCGTCATTGTCGGAGGTCGGGATAATCGCCGAACGCTCACTTAATTTCGCCGCCGCCGTCGCCGCGCCGCTCGTGGTCGGCGGAATCATCGTTGCCGCGCCGCTGCTGGTCGCGGTTTTCGGAAACGATTACGCGGCAGGAAGCACGGCTTTTCAATTTCTTATCCTGAGCATCGGCATCGTTTTTCTGTTCGGGGCGATTCACAATATTTTTATGGCGGTCAACCGTCTGAAAACCGAAATGACAATTTTCGCCGTCGCCGCTGCCGTCAATATAGGATTAAATATATTGATTATTCCGCGTTACGGTATTGTCGGCGCGGCGTTCGTAACGGCGTTTGCCGAAGTGTTAACGCTCGGTTTAGGACTCATTGCCGTCAACCGAATCGGCGTTTCGTTTAGCCTTCGTCCAATTTGGCGACCGCTTCTGGCTTCCCTTTCGATGGGCGCGGTTTTACTTTTGCTCGGAACGAACCACGGATTGGTTCTGCAGCTCGCCGCGGGCGGTGGTAGTTATCTGCTGGCTTTAATTTTACTGCGCGGAATTCCGCCAGACATACGCTTTTTTTTTCAAACACCGGCGTTTTTTAACAATTTGCGCGAAAAATTCCAATCAAACTGAACGGGATTAAATAACCAATTTAAAAATTGAGTGCGAATAATGAATATAATAGAGAGACGGAGAACAGAGATGCAATAAAATATCTCTGTCCGAAAATTTCCAAAAGAATAATCTAAAAAATAATGACCACTCAATTTGCTCTTCAGTCAGGTAGTTGAACGGGAATTTTGGTAAATTCGACGAAAGATATCAGTAATAAAATGCAGACACTCGATTCACAAACATTCAAAACGCGCGATGCGACGAGCTACGACGCGGTTACAGAACAATTCGATTTCTTCACCGAACGTCTAACCAGCCCACTGGCGACACATTTAGTTTCGCTCGCCGAAATTAAACCGTCTGACTCGGTTCTCGATGTCGGCACGGGAACGGGCGTGGTCGCTTTACTGGCAGCGAAAAAAATCGCGGAAGGCGGCAAAGTCCACGGCATAGACCTTTCGGAAGGAATGCTGGTGACGGCGACGGCAAAAGCCGAAAAACTCGGACTCGAAGAAAAAATCAAGTTCAGTCAAATGGATGCCGAAAATTTAGAGTTTGAGGCGGAGACATTCGATGCGGTCGTGTCGTTGTTTGCTTTGCTGCATTTTCCGAATCCGCTCACGGCACTCAAAGAAATTTATCGCGTAATGCGTCCCGGCTGCAGATTTGTCGTCGCCGTCGGAAGTCGTCCGCCGTTGTTTTCCGCTTCGGGTTTGAGCCATCTCGTCAAAATCTTTCCCGATCTTGTGCGCCGCAAACAAGGACGACAACTCGTCGCGCCGGGTTTTCTGGATTCTCTCGTCGAACAACATTTACCGAAAGCTGAGGAGCAGGAAGAATCAGATTTAGCGAGCCATTCGCACAATCGCACAAGCGACGTTTCCGAACTTATTCGGTCAGCCGGATTCAAAGTTCTGCAAACCGATTGGCAAAGTCATCAGGCACAGCTTGCAACGCCGGAAGACTTTTGGGAAATCCAGCGCACGTTCTCGAGCATCTCCCGTAAGCGTTTATCCAACGCCGCGCCGGAAAAAGTCGAGTCGTTGCGGCGGGAATTTTTCGGGCAATGCCACATGGTTCAATCGCGCGGCGGAAATCTAGTATATCCGTTCGCCGCTTTCTACGTCGTCGCAGAGAAATATTAGAACCATTTGTGGATTCGCTCCGATTTATAACGCGACTATGCTGGTTAAATGGTTACAAAAGGTAAAAATGTTTCATAGGAATTTTTACCTTTTGAGTTAAATCAGATTACGCTTTATGCCGTTTTTCTTGAGCCAGTTGTGCAGATTGGCTTCAGTTGTTCTATAACGCCCGGCAATGAATTTTTGAGTTGATCCGTTTTTGAGCAAGGCTTCGATTTCCGGGCGAAACTCATCGAGTTTTGATTTGCCGGGACCTTTCGGTCTGCCGAGTTTGATGCCTTGTTCCTTTTTGTAGCGTAAGGCTTCTTTGGTTCTCTGTGAGATCAGATCGCGCTCAATTTCCGAAGCCATCGAAAACGCCATTGCCACAATTTTACTTTGAATCGAACTGTCGAGCGACCAATTTCCTTTGACTGCATAAACCCGAACTCCTTTCTCAACTGCCACTGCGAGAATTTCCATACATTCGAGCATCGAGCGTCCCAGTCGGGATAACTCGCTGACGACCAGCGTATCGCCTTTTTTGAATTCTTCAATTATTTCCGCGATCTTTCGTTTTTTCCAGGAAACCTTTCCCGACACGATTTCTCCGACAAAATTAACTCGCCCTAAATTTAAGTGATTGGCAAGATGCAGAATGTCGGATTTATTTTTTTCCAGCTCCTGCTCGCCAGTGGAAACTCTCAAATAACCGATGGTCTTGAAATTTGGCGATTCGGTTTTAATTTTGGCTGATTTTTGCGCCATTTTTTAATAATTAAAAGAAAAGGTGCATTTCGCAGTTATTTTATAACAATCATTAGTGTATTATCAACGTCATACATTTAGCAATTCTTGATATAGAAACGCTCGTTTATTCTGTCATTACTTTCTAATTTTATGCCGCTTTTGAAAATTTTGAGTAACTCGGAAATTACCGGATTCGACTCGCCGCCGATTTTCAACCACGAAGCGACTCGAAACCGAATTACAAAAGGCTAACGATAGCTATCTGGCTTTTCTCAAACAAGCCGAAAAAGAGTTTGCCGCGCCGCCCGACGAAAAAGACAAAATTCCCGCCGTCCCCGATCTACAGCAATTGCAAGCGGCTTTGCGAGAGGTTTCCGCTTCGACCAAACAAAAAACCGTCGCCGTTTATACCCTGGTCGGCGAAGATAACTATCGAGCTTTAGTCATCACACCAGACACGATTTCTTCAGTTTCAACTCCGATAAAAGGTAAGGCGTTAAATGGAAAAGCGCAGCAGTTGTGGCGGTTGCTCAGAACGCCCGAATATGATCCGCAGCCTGCCGCCAAAGAAATTTATGATATTGTTTTTGCGCCGCTTGCCGCGAAACTGCCTACCGACACGAAAACGATTCTCTGGTCATTGGACGGCAACCTGCGATACGTTCCCGTATCGGCTTTGCACGACGGGAAGCAGTATCTGGTCGAGCGTTATAACAATGTCATATTCACAAGGGCAGACAATGAGCGTCTCACGCCCAATGTTATGCCAAACCTGAAAGGTACGGGTTTTGGCAGTTCCGAATCGCATACGGTCAAACTCGCCGGCGAAACTTTCAATGCGGCTGCCCTGCCATCGGTTAAAACGGAACTCGCGCGGATTTTCAAAAATGGCAATTCAACTGCCGGGATTTTGCCCAGCGAGGTATTACTCGATGAGCGTTTTACCAAAGCCGGAATGCTGGCGGAATTGCAGAAGCGTCGTCCGGTTGTTCACATCGCATCGCACTTTAAGTTTGAAGCGGGCGACGAAGCGCGTTCATTCCTGCTACTTGGCGACGGAATGACTTTTACGCTAAATGAAATGAAACGCGAACAAAATTTATTCAGCGGCGTTGATTTGCTGACGTTATCCGCCTGCCAGACCGCCGCGCAACGCGCCGATGCTTCGGGACGCGAAGTTGACGGATTTGCGGAACTGGCTCAAAGACTCGGCGCGGGAGCGGTAATGGCTTCGCTGTGGGAAGTGTCGGACAATTCGACTGCCGAACTGATGTCGCGGTTTTACAAAACATACAATAGTCAAAACGGCGCCAACAAAGCAACATCGTTACGGTCAGCGCAAATCGCGCTGCTGCGCGGTGAATATAAAACGGCAAGCGCGGCAAACCGCCAGCTAACACGGGAAGACGCGAAAATATCTGACAAAATCAAAATTGACAGCGCGAAACTGAAACCGTTTAAGGCTGCCAAAACCGCCCCGTTCGCGCACCCGTATTACTGGTCACCGTTTATTCTCATCGGTAACTGGAAATAGTGAAAAGATTTTCTAAATTAAAACTCTGCAATTTAACTTAAACCCTTGTCAAGACCCCAAACTTTGAGCCATTGCGGTGGCGAGTTTCTCCCTTGATTCGGGTTTCAATAATCTCTGCCGCTTTTCCCAGTCCCGTCTGAACTCGTTCGGCGTTTGATAACCAACACTTGAGTGCGGTCGCTCCACGTTGTAGAACTTGCGCCATTTCTCCGAAACAACTTCAGCCTCGCGCCAGTTGCCGAAGATTTCCATTGGCAAACATTCGTCTCTGAATTTACCGTTAAAACTTTCGCCTTTGCCGTTTTGCCACGGACTGCCCGGTTCAATATAAGCCGCTTTGATATAACAATTTGCCCGCACCTTCTCAGCAG
>MWZA01000105.1 GCA_002050455.1 Acidobacteria bacterium 5-1
TCGAGAAGCGGCGTAGTTATAACAACTTGTGGTTCTTGGTCGTATTCGCGCTGCAGATTGCGCCCGACAAGCAGATTAAACTTTTGGTCTGTGCCGCCGAGTTCAACATCGGCTTCGAGCGCAACCGAATCGTAGCCCTGCACAAGCGGATAAAGAAGTTCGTGCAGGGCAATCGGTTTTTCCTCGCGCATTCGTTTCTCAAAATCGTCGCGCTCTAAAATCTGCGCGACAGTCGTATGCGAGGCGAGTTTTATAAAATCAGCCGCACCGAATTTGTCAAACCATTCGGAATTAAAACGAATTTCAGTCTTTTCCGGGTCAAGCAATTTAAAAATCTGCGTTTTGTAAGTTTCGGCATTTGCCAGAATCTCTTCACGCGCAAGCATCGGGCGAGTCGCGCTCTTTCCCGACGGGTCGCCAATCATTCCCGTAAAATCACCGATGAGAAAAACCGCCGTGTGTCCGAGTTCCTGAAACGCTTTTAATTTACGAATGACAACCGTATGTCCAAGATGAATGTCGGGTGCGGTCGGGTCTGCGCCGTATTTTACAATTAAAGGCTTGCCGGTTTTGTTTGATTTTTCGAGCTTTGCCCGCAAATCTTCTTCGCGGATTACGTCAACCGCGCCTTTTTTTAAGTATAAAAGTTGTTCGTCTATCGTCATAAAAGGATGTTAGATATTAGATTGTCAGATGTTAATAAAAGCATTTTACACTGGCATCTGACATCTTTTCAAAGTGAACTTCCAAACCATTCTGGCTTGCTTCTCGTCAAAGATATATTTCCCTTCAAACACTTGCCAAAAGCCGAGAAATTCCCAACGCCCGACGGCTAATTTATTAAAAAGCGGAACGGCGTGTTTTGATTCGACGGCATTAAACATTGCGCGGTTGTGAACATCGAGTTTTTGGTCGCCCCGCCTGCCCGCGCCGGTATAAAAAATTGTGTTTTTATTTTCGCCCGAGTAATCAGGATAACACGGATTGATTTTGCCGAAGTCGGTTAAGAGCGAGATAATTTGTTCATCTCGTTGATAAATTCCGTTGCGGACTTTGTGGATTTCCGAAACTTCATTCCACGAAAAAATATCGCCGACACGGGCGTTTTCCAACTTTTTTTCATTTGTTAAAGAATTTTTAACTGTTTTGCTTGACACTTAGAAATTTAGTGCTACAATCACTCTACATTTTTTTCCTAAAATCCGTAAAATTTTAGCAGGTCTTTTCGGTTGATTCATAATCTATTCAGACAATAATTTTTCAAACCGTTTCCGAAGGTTTTTTGCTTTTAATTTGTAATTTTTTTATACATACGGCTTGATAATATATCAGCAAATTAAAATTAAATTCCCAAGGAGATACGAGTGTGAAAAAATTTCTAGGTATTCTGGCACTGCTTATTTTAGTAGTTTCGGTTTTTGTTCTGGCACCGAGTAGAGCCGGAGCGAGTAAAAATGTTTTTGATAAAGGCACGCAAGATGAACTCGAAAAAGCAAAACAAATCAGTCTTGACATCCTGCGCGACAGTGCGGCGCAACGCCCCATTGGTATCGTTGATGAATTCATAGTTGAAAAAGTAGAAATCGACGATTTGAACATGGCGCATACGCGCGTCCAGCAAATTGTTAGTAACGTTCCCGTTTGGGAAGGCGAAGCTATCGTGCATTTAACAGCCGACGGCGAACTTTCCGCCATCACCGACGATTTAAAAGAAGGTATTTCAGTCAGTACTCAACCGAATTTTTCGGCGAAAGAGACGGTTGAGATCGCTGAGAGAATGTATAAAGACTCGGAGTTTTTGACCGAAGAACCGACAGTCGATTTATGGATTTATCGCGGTAAAAACCGCGACCATCTGGCTTATCGAGTGCAGATGCGGCGCGAAGACGGCTCGGCGGACACGGCAATGCCCGTGATTTTTGTTGACGCGCAAACGGGCGAAAAAGTTTTTGAATACGATAATTTGCAAACCGCTTCCGGCGCATCGCTCTACAGCGGAACGGTCAACATAACGACCGATATTGTAGGTTCGACTTACTATATGGAAGATACCACGCGCAAGATGGGAACTTTCAATTTTAATAATGGGACGACGAGTGCCGCCCGCTACACGGATACGAACGACGTTTGGGACAGCACGGCGCAGAAAGCGGGCGTTGACGCTCATTACGGCGCGGCAGTGACTTATGACTATTACAAAAACGTTCACGGGCGCAACGGTATCGACGGCAACAGCGGACCCGGTTCTGTTACTTCCGCCGACGGGACAACCAGCTTAGTTTCCTCGCGCGTTCATTACAGCACAAATTATAACAACGCTTATTGGAACGGAACGGCGATGACTTACGGCGACGGCGATGGCACGACTTTCACGCCGCTTGTTACTTTGGACATCTGCGGTCACGAAATGACGCACGGCGTAACCGAACGCACGGCTAATTTGACATACTCAAATGAATCCGGTGCTCTTAACGAATCGATGTCCGACGTTTTCGGCGCGATGGTTGAATTGCGCGCGCGCGGCGGCACGATTACCGCCGACACCTGGAAAATCGGTGAGCAGGCATACACGCCTTCGACCGCCGGCGACGCGCTTCGCTATATGGACAACCCGCACGCTAAATCCGGCGGCGGTTATACGGCTGACGATGACCCCGACCATTATTCAGAACGCTATACCGGAACGTCAGACAACGGCGGTGTTCATATTAATTCAGGTATCGGCAACAAATCGTTTTACTTGGCGGCAGTGGGCGGAACGCATCACTTAAGCGGAGTAACCGTCACGGGAATCGGTACAACCGATGCTGCCAAAATTTGGTATCGCGGTTTGACTGTCTATATGACTTCCGGCACGAACTTTTCGGGAGCAAGAACGGCGATGCTTAACGCGGCAACCGATCTTTTCGGTGCGTCAAGCACACAATACAAAACGATTGCAACAACTTGGTGTGCTGTCGGTGTTGGTGCTTGCCCGACCAGTGGAACGCCGACTCCAACACCAACGCCGACTCCGGGCGGCGGAAGTGAATTGCTTTCCAACGGCGGATTTGAAGGAAGTGCTTCACCCTGGGTTGGTTCAGGCACAGGCTATTTCTACACGGCGAACGGAAACTATCCACACGGCGGAACGGGTTATATCTACTTCGGCGTGAACAATAGTGTTTCGGGACAATCTTACCAACAAGTTACAATTCCAAGCACGGCGACCGGAACTTTCACGTTTTGGCTCAACGTAACTTCGAGCGAAACGACGACCTCAACACAATACGATAAATTATTTGTTGAGGTGCGAAACACAAGCGGCTCTTTGCTTTCAACACTGGCGACCTACAGTAATCTAAACAAAGGAACGGCTGGCTCGTATTCGCAAAAATCGTTTAGTTTATCAGCTTACAAAGGTCAGACGGTTCGTGTTCAATTCCGTTCGACAACAGACAGTTCGGTAACGACTACTTTTCGGGTTGATGACGCTTCACTAAAATAATTGTGAAATGAATTCAAATAAAAAAAGGAACGGTAGATTTGCCGTTCCTTTTTATTTGTAACTGATTATGTTTTTATTGAATATAATAGGACGGAACAGAAATGTCCCCGGCACTTCCGAATTGAACACTCGCAAAAGAGTTGTTGGAACTGTTAAAGCGATACCAATAACCATTGGTCGGACGGAAGACCGAAATGTCTGTCCTGCCGTCGCCGTCATAATCCGCCGCTGTCGGAATATCGGTTGACTCTCCAAAATTGGTTGTGCTGAAAGCACCGTTTGCGCTGTTTAATATATACCAAATGCCGTTTGAAGGACGAAAGACCGCGACATCGCTTTTGTTGTCGCCGTCAAAATCGCCGCTTACAGGTTTATCGCCATTTTGTCCAAATTGTCTACCGCCAAATTGCTGGTTGGAACTATTGATTCGATACCAACCTCCGTTTGACGGGCGAAAAACATTGATGTCGGCTTTGCCGTCGCCATCATAATCGGCAGGCAGCGGCATATCGCCGTCAGTGCCAAATTCGACAGCCGAATAAGCGTTTCCGTTACTGCTCAACAAGCGATGCCACGTACCGTCGGCAGGGCGAAAGACCGCGACATCCGCTTTCTCGTCGCCGTCAAAATCGGCAGGCGCGGGAATATCTGTCGAAGCTCCGAAATAAACAGTGTCGAAAGTGTTAGTTGTAGATTTGAGCCGATACCAAACGCCGCCGCGATAAATGGCAATATCGGTTTTGCCGTCGCCGTCGTAATCCGCCGCCACGGGCTTATCACCGTTTTGCCCAAACTGCACGGAGCTAAATGAATTATTGCCGCTGTTGGCGATATACCACGTGCCGTCTGACGGGCGAAAGACGGAAATATCGGCGCGTCCGTCGCCGTCAAAATCAAATTTACTCCTTATATTGTTTTGCGGACTCAGACAGCTATTGTTGACCGAGACGTAATTCGTAATTTCCGTGCGTGAATAACCACAGAAAGTAAATGTCGTTGCCGGATTGATTACAAAATTCATAATCGTGCTGCCGCAATTTTGCGGCGTGTCGGCGTGATTTGCTCCGAGATTATGACCGACTTCGTGGGTTGTTAGAATAAATTTCGTCGGCGCAAAGGCAGCTCTGCCGCTCAAACCATATGCGAATGCCGGGTTTCTGCAAATTGCGCCGACAAACGCGATGCCCTGCATTAAAGCAACCGGCTTTGCTGAAAAAAGATGCGCGGTATCTCGCGGAATCGCCGTTACGGAACGATTGGCATTCCAATAACTTTGAAACGAAAGCAAAAGTGCCTCCGTGTTCGCGCTCGAAAACGGGTCAGGCGTTGACCAAGCACTTTGGTAGACAACACTTATCGTCAGACTGAGTTCGCGTTCGTAAACGCCTTCGACCATATTCAAAATATTCAAAATTTCGCTGTTGGCTTGGTTTGCGCCGCCAAGCGCGTTGACAAATTCAAAATCGGCTTCCGTCGCAACTTCAATTACATGGAGTGTTTGCACGCTCTGAAAACTGTGTGTCGCAACCACTTCTCTGCCGCGCTCAATTTTTTCGATAAGTTCAGACCGGCACGTCAAACCTTCCGGGTTTAATAGATCCTTTTCTTGATAAACAATAAAATCTCCCTTGCCCGCAAATCTTGAATGCGCTTGTGCCGGTTCGATAAAAAATCTTTCGCCCTTCGACTCGAAATAACCTTCTATTTTCGTGCCGTCAATGGTCAGCCGCACTTCAGAATTAGCTTCGCCCGTAACTTTTCCTTTGTAAGTTGTGATTTCGCCTTTTTCAAGTGTGCGGACACCGTTTGCGCTTGTGTCTTCTGCCCGGTAACGCGCTGAACGCAAATCATTCGGCGTTAAATTTAACTCAAAAGTTTTTTCGACAGTTGAAATTGTCAGCGAATTGCCTGCCTCAATTTTTTGCAGCGCGGCTCGGTTATCCAAACGGATTACATTGAATTTTTTAAACGAATTGCCCAAATCACTTAGCAAATCCCTGTCTTGTCCAAATGCTAAACCGGAGAAAAACAGGACACACAGCAAACTAAGCGTGATTTTTTGAAAAGAAAAGAATTTTGACATTGAAAATTTTATTTGGAAAAAGTATGGTTTGATATTCAAAGGGAAAGTGTAATAAAAATCTTATTTACATTGTTAACATATCTTTAACAATATTTTTCCTTTAGAAATATTCGCCCTTTCGATGGTATTGCTGTAAAAAGTGTTGTCTGAATGTTAAAAAAAATTATCGGCACAATCTGGAGAAAAATGCCCTCCTATTTGCGTAAAAAAGTTATTCGCACCACGCAGCCTACATTTACTGTTTCGGCGGCGGCGATTATTACCAACGAAAACGGAAAAGTCTTACTTCTTGACCACGTTTTGCGAACTGCTTCCGGTTGGGGACTTCCGGGCGGATTTCTCGAAACAGGCGAACAACCTGAAAATGCACTCAAACGCGAAATCCGCGAAGAAACCGGCTTAGAAATCAAAGATGTCGAATTAATTCGAGTGCGGACAATAAACCGCCATATAGAAATTCTCTTTCGTGCCAAAGCCACTGGCAAAGCCGAAGTAAAAAGTTCCGAAATAAAAGATGTGGTTTGGTTTAATGTGGACGAAATCCCCGAAAATATGAGTCAAACACAAAAATCAGTCATCAGAAAGTTGCTAAAGCCTAAATAAGGTTACACTTAAAAATTAGATTTGTAAATACAAAACTTACAAAACTTGTCGTATAATTTGAAAATTATTGTAAAAGGAGGAGATATAATATGGTAAATTTAATCCCGTCATCGGAATCGGTAATGCAGATTTTGAAAGAAACGGGCGCGTATCGGCAGGGACATTTTGTTTTTCCGAACGGCAAACACGCTTCGCATTATTTTCAGATGCCGCTGGCATTTCGTTTTTACGACAATTCGCGGGTT
The DNA here is from genome assembly GCA_002050455.1 of Acidobacteria bacterium 5-1. GTDB lineage: Bacteria > Acidobacteriota > Blastocatellia > Pyrinomonadales > Pyrinomonadaceae. The sequence goes on from MWZA01000105.1 coordinate 6,419, forward strand.
TTATCAGTCGCATTAAGCCGCAAATTTCGGATGGACAAAGCAATTTCCAGCCGTTTGCCGAAAATTTCGATTATCAGTCCGAGTCCGGGCGGCATTCCGGTTGCTTTCGGTGTGCGCGAAGCTCTCGGCGCGGAACAGATTTATTGGGCGGAGATTGAGAACGGCAAACGTCAGTTTCGTCAATACTTAAAAGACAGCGACATTCATCCGTGTATTATTGTTGATGATTTGATTCGCACGGGCAAAGCGATTGAGGAAACCGTCGAACTCGTTAAGGAACTCGGCGCGGAAGTTATCGGCTGCGGCGCGATTGTCCGGTTTGAAGATGCTCCAATCGAAATAGAAGGCATCAAAATTCAATCCCTGACCGAATTTGACTCTAATTTTTACGATTCCTTTGACGACTGGAAAGCTGCTGAAGGAAACGACGCGCAGGAAGAAACCGTCCGTTTTTAATCAGGAATTTTTTCAATTTTTATGGAAATTTCCGCCATAATTCCAACCTTAAATGAAGAATTGACAATAAAGAAAACTCTCGACGCACTTTCGCGGCTTGTCAATGTTGATGAGATTATTATTGTTGATGGCGGAAGCACCGATAAAACAATTGAGATTATCGAAAATTATCAACCCAAAAAACCGATTCGGCTAGTAAAAACAGTTGAAGCCAATCGCGGGAAACAACTTCACGAAGGAACGAAACATGCTTCGGGCGACATTTTTTGGTTTCTCCACGCCGACACGCGCCCGGTGCAGGGCTGCGCCAAACAAATCAAACAATATATGCGTTACGACGAAGTTGTCGGCGGAAATTTTGAGATAATTTTCGACGGCGAAAGTCGCTGGGCGCGGATTTTAACGTGGCTTTATCCAAAATTGCGTTCAATTGATTTGGTCTACGGCGATTCGGCAGTGTTTGCGCGGCGTGCGATTTATGAAAAAATCGGCGGCTTTCGCTCTCTACAGCTTTTTGAAGACGTTGATTTGTATAAAAGATTAAAGAAAAAAGGTCGGTTCGAGCATATCAATCTGCCGGTAACGACTTCATCGAGACGTTTTGAAAACCGTTCGTTTATTTGGACTTTTACGCGCTGGTCAATCTTTCAAGGTTTGTATTGGTTTGGTATTTCGCCTCGACTTTTGGCGAAAGGTTATCAGGCGATAAGAAAATAATATTATGAAAGATTTAAAAGCGGAAAAATCTTTAGCGGCAAAACAAGCCGTCAAACTAATTGAAAACAATCAGATTATCGGTTTAGGAACGGGTTCAACGGCGTATTTTGCGGTTCTTGAAATCGGCAGATTGGTTGAAGACGGATTAAAAATAAAAGCCGTGCCGACTTCAAACGCGACTGCCGAACTTGCTGAATCGCTGCATATTCCGCTTCTTTTGATGGATGAAGTTGATTCGATTGATTTAACAATTGACGGAACTGACGAATTTGATGCGGATTTAAATTTAATAAAGGGCGGCGGCGGCGCGTTATTCCGAGAAAAAATGGTGGCGCGTTTGAGTAAAAGAGAGATTATCATTGCCGATTCGAGCAAAAAAGTCGAAGTTCTCGGCGCATTCAAAGTTCCGGTTGAGGTCGTGCCGATTGCCTTAAATTACGCAAACAAGCAAATCAGAAAAATAAACGGCACGGCAAAAATTCGGGAAAAAGACGGCAAAATTTTCGTAACCGATGCGGGCAATTATATTCTCGATGCGGACTTTGGCAAAATCAAAAACGCAGAAGACATTTCCGAAAAGTTAAACAGAATCGAAGGCGTTGTTTGCCACGGACTTTTTATCGGTTTGGCGCAAATGGTGATAATGGCGGATGGAGATGAAACAATCATTTTCAATCGTTGAAGCAATTTGATTATAAATGGAAAGCGTAATGAAAATTCTTGCGATTGGAATCGGTGGCGCGTTCGGCGCGATTGCGCGTTATTTAATCAATATCTCGCCGCTTTCAAATATTTTTCAAAAGTTTCCTTTTCCAACTTTTTTTATCAATATCACTGGCTCTTTTCTCATTGGTTTCTTTCTAATTCTTTTGACCGATAAATTTACCGTCAACGAAAATTTGCGCTTTGCAATACTGGTCGGATTCTTAGGCGCGTTCACAACATTTTCCACGTTTGAATTAGAGATTTTCGGCTTGATTCGGGAAAAATATTTTGTAACGGCTTTCGTTTATCTTATCTTAAGTGTTTTAGTCGGCTTTGTCGGAGTTTTGGGCGGAGTTTGGCTGGCAAAGAGAATCTAATACGGAAACAATTTAGGTCGGTGCGAAAAGATTTATTTGAAAGATAGTTAAAAGTCGAGAGTTTAGCGGTTGCGCCGCTTGCCGGAACTCTAAATTCTAAACTCTTAACTAATTTTCAGAAAAAAGTTTAACTACATTAACCTTACTGATTTCTGTATGAGGTCAGAAATTCTTCGGCAAAAATTATTTATCCACTAAGAAACACGAAAAAAACGAAGAATCTTCATAAAAATTCAGTGAAACTTGGTGGATAAAATCATTGTTATTTCGGCTGCTCAATCGCTTTACCGACAACGATAATCGGCAAACCCGCTTTTTGCAAAGTTTGGTTTAATCTCGCTGTATCTTCGTTGATAAAACGGTTGATTTCGCCGATTTTGGGCGGCAATTGAGTTTGTAATAAATTAAATTGCTCACGCATTGCCGAAGTCGGCGCGGCGTTGCCGCCGCCGACAGCGGAATATAAACCGCCGATTTGGTCGGTCAATTTTGCCGACGCGCGAATACCGTCTTCTTCGCCGACAATCAAATCGCCTGTAATTGTATCAACCCGTTTTTTATAATCCTCCAGAGCCTTATTCAAATCCGGCGAAACATCCGTTAAGCGGTCTTTGGCAATTTTTTCGATTTGCTCGGCTTGCAGTTTCGCGCTGTCAAGCAGACGCAAACCGTCGTTAAGCGTCGAGAGCATATCGCGTAAGCGCATTGCCAAATCAAATTGAGCCTGCAAATCGGCAGTTGTAACCGAAACGGTCGGGTCAACGCGGACTTCGACCTTTGTTTCCTGCACCGCTTTATCGCCGACGAAAAGTTTAACCGTATAAACGCCCGGAATTGCCTGCGGACCGCGCGGCGGACCTCGAAATTCGAATTGTTCCGCCGAAGGCATTCGTCGCAAACGCACTCCTTCATAACTCAAATTCCAAACCGTGCGGTTCAAACCTTTTTCCTTCGGCAGATTTTTTACTTCCGATATTTTTTTACCGCTTGCGTCATAGACTTCCAGTTTTAACGGTGTTTTTGCGTCGGGTTTATCCTTTAAATAATAAGTGATAATCGCGCCTTTTGGCGGATTTGCGCCTTGAAAAACTTTATCGCCGATGCCGTAGCGCGTAAATCGCGTTGTAAAACGATAAGCCGGACGCACATTAAACAGATATGTTGGATTTTGCAGAATGTTTTCATTCATTTGCTGAACCGGCGTTGCGTCGTCAAAAATCCATAAACTGCGCCCGTGCGTCGCCAAAATCAAGTCGTTGTCGCGCGGGTGAACAAGAATGTCGTGAACTGCAACACGCGGAAAGTTTTTCATATTCAATTCCAGCCAATTTTTGCCGCCGTTATATGAAGCATACAAACCGAGTTCCGTTCCGGCATACAGAAGATTCGGATTTTTCGGGTCTTCCGTAACAACGTGAACATATGATTTTTCCGGCAAATCGCCCGTAATATTCGTAAAGTTTTTGCCGCCGTCGGTTGTTTTGAAAATATACGGACGATTATCGTCAAATTTATGACGGTCAAATGCGACGTAAGCGGCATTGACGTTTGTGCGCGACAGTTCAATATGCGAAACGGAAGAATCTTCGGGAATTTTCGGCACGTTTTTAATTAAGTTCGTCCAATTTTTGCCGCCGTCGTTTGTCATTTGCAAATTACCGTCATCAGTTCCCGCCCACATCAAACCTGCCTGAAGCGGCGATTCGGAAACACTGATAATAGTTGCAAATGCTTCGGCGGAAGTGTTTTCTGTAAAAACAGGTCCGCCCGCGTCTTTCAAACGCTCACGGTTATTTTTTGTTAAATCGGGACTGATTATCATCCAAGTTTTGCCGAAATCATTTGATTTGAAAACGACGCTGCCGCCAAGAAAAACCGTGTTTTTATTGTGCGGAGAAAGAATCAGAGGCGCGTTCCAGTTAAAACGATATTTATCATTTTCCGCCGCGCCGCCGACTCCGAAATACGGCACAACAAGCTGCTGCTCGCGGTTTTTCATCTCCGTGCGAACGACGTTTCCGCCCTGCGATTCGGTCAGATAAAGGTCGGGATTGTCTGGATGAGAAATGCTGTAAAAACCGTCGCCGAAACTAATCATCCGCCAATCGTCGTTCAAAATTCCCGCCGGTTCTCTCGTTTGCGAAGGTCCAACCCATGTTCCGTTGTCCTGCAAACCGCCGATTAAATTATAAAAAGGCGCGGCGTTGTCGGCAAAAATCTGATAATACTGACCGATTGCAAAATTATTGATGTATTCCCAATTTTTCCCGTCCGTCGTTACGGCAACTCCGCCGTCCTGTCCTTGCCACATTCTTTTCGGATTGTTTGGGTCAATCCAAAGCGCGTGATAATCAATATGCGTATTCGGCGAAATGCGTGTAAAATTGCGCCCGCCGTCAAGCGACATAAAAAGCGGCGACGAAACGGCATAGACCTTATCTTCATTGGTCGGGTCAACTCTCACCGTGGTGTAATAAAATCCGCGCCCGACAATGTTTTGATTTTTATAAACCTGACGAAAAGTTTCGCCTTTGTCATCCGAACGATAGAGCGTTCCTTCCTTCGATTCCAAAATCGCGTAGACGATATTCGGATTGCTTGCCGCGACTGCCAGACCGATTCGACCAACAAGTTTCGGCAAACCCTTTTCGACCTTTTTCCAAGTTCTGCCGCCGTCAACCGAACGAAAAACGCCGCCTTGTTCGCTTCCGCTCGTAAACGTCCATGGTTTGCGTTCAAATCGCCACATTCCTGCGTATAAAATATTAGGATTCTGCTCATCAATCACCAAATCAGAGGCGCCGTGAAATTGGTCAATATATAAAGTTTTTTGCCAAGTCTTGCCGCCGTCGGTCGTCATAAAAACTCCGCGTTCTTCGTTCGCTCCCCAGGCGTGTCCAACTGCCGCAACATAAGCTACATCAGGATTTTTGGGATTGATAACGATTTTTGAAATAGTGCTGGTATTCTGCAAACCGAGATGATTCCAAGTTTTACCGCCGTCGGTTGATTTATAAACGCCGTCGCCGAATGAAACCGAATTGCGGACATTTGATTCGCCCGTTCCCACCCAAATCACGTCCGCGTTTCCCGGCTCAAGCGCAATATCGCCGACTGAAATCGTATTCTGCCGGTCAAAAATCGGTGTCCAATCCACGCCGCCGTTGGTTGTTTTGAAAATTCCGCCCGAACCCGTCGCTACATAAACGATATTCGGGTCGCCCGGAATGCCTTCGACATCGGCGACGCGCCCGCCCATATTTGCCGGACCGATACTGCGCCACGTCAGATTTTCCATCGCCGTCGTTGCGGTCAATTTTTCAGCCGTTTTTTTATCGTCGTTTGATTTGTCTGTTTTGTTTTGCGCCCACGCGGAAACTGCATTCAAACACAGGCAAAGACAAGTCAGCCACACGCCGACCGTGGTTTTCAG
>MWZA01000139.1 GCA_002050455.1 Acidobacteria bacterium 5-1
ATCGTGCTTGCGCCGGGCTGTTTCTGCACCGACATAATCACGGCGGGAAGCCCGTTGCTGCCGGCATCGCCGCGTTTGATTCTGGCTCCGAATTCGACATTTGCGACATCGCCGAGGCGTATCGGCGTTTGCCCGCGGTAAGCGACAACCGTTTGCTTGAGTTCGTCAATCGTGTAAAATCTGCCTAAATTTCTAACCAAGTATTCTTGACTTTGCGCGTCAACAAAGCCGCCCGTCGAGTTGACATTAGACTTTTCCAAAGCTGCCGATACTTGTTCGATAGTTACGCCGAACTGCTTTAACTTATCGGGCGAAACGAGTGCCTGATACTGCTTCACGCCGCCGCCAATCGGAATCACCTGCGAGATTCCGGCAATCGTCAAAAGGCGCGGGCGAATCGTCCAATCCGCCAAAGTCCGCACGTCCAAAGGGCTGGTTTTCCCGTCTTTCGAGGTAACGGAAATCAGCATAATCTCGCCCATAATTGAGGAAATCGGGGCGAGAAACGGCGACGTATTCGGCGGCAATTGCTCGCGAGCTTCGGTTAATTTTTCGGCGACGAGTTGCCGATTGCGATAAACGTCCGTTCCCCAACCAAATTCAACATAGACGATTGAAAGTCCGACACCGCTTTGCGAGCGGACGCGCTCCACGCCCGGCAAGCCGTTCATCACGGTTTCAATCGGATACGAAACCTGCGTTTCGACTTCTTCGGGCGCGAGTCCACTCGCTTCCGTGAGAATCGTAATCGTCGGTTTGTTGAGGTCAGGAAAAACGTCAACCGGCAGATTCATCGCCACATAGCCGCCCCAAACGAGAAGCAGAGCCGCGAGTGCCACGACAATCAGCCGGTTTTGTAATGCCCATTTGATTAGAAAATTCATAAAATAGTGAAAAACTAAAAGTGAAAAACTAAAAGTGAGTAGTGAATAATATTTTAGTTTTTCACTTTTAGTTTTTAGTTTTCGCTTACTGCACTAAAATTTTGCCTGTCATCATATTCATTCCGCAGGCGAAAGCGAGTTCGCCCGCTTCCGTCGGCGTAAATTCAACCAAAATGGTTTCACCGACGGGCAACTTGCGCGTTACATTCAATTTTGGAAACACGACTTCGCCGCCGCAGTTATTAGCATCTGCACGGTAAAATGCGAGTTTGACGGGCTTGCCTTTTTCGACCTTGATTTGCGAAGGCTCGTAACCGTTGCCGCTGACTGTAACTTTAATTGCGTCCGGCGGCACAGATTGATTGTTGGCAGTTGTTGACTGTTCGCCTTTCGGCACGCGCACGACAAATGGCACGCTGATAACGTTGTTATTTCTTTGAAATTGCGCCCAAAGTTTATACAAACCGGCTCGCGGAAACGCGGTATGCGCCGAAACTTCCGACGCGCTTTCTTTGGTCGTCATGCCTTCCATTGTCGAATGGTCGTGTCCGCCGTCAGCGTGATTATCAGTTTGCTTGTCGTCCATTTTCACCGAATCCATTGATTCGCCTTTCGCCATCGGATGCGCGTGGACAAAATCCTTCATATCCTCGCTGATGATGACAAAGTGCGCGAGTTCGCCCAAATAGTTTTGCAAATCCGTCGCGGGTTTGTTTGTCTTCGCGTCAAAAGCCTGAAAATCGAGCGTCAATTCCTGTTCGGCTTTTATTCCCGCGCTCGGTTTCATCACGACGCGCAAGCCGTTAACCGTTTTTTCAAAACTCGCGTCCGGCTGTAAGGAAACTTTAGCGCGTTCCGTTCCGGCAACTTTTATATCAATTTGTTCGACGACTTGCACCGCCGCTTGAGGCGTGAAATCGGCGTAAAGTTTATATTCGCCGCCGTTCGGAAATGTGTGCGAAACACGATAAGTTCCATCCGCTTGCTGTTCAGGATGAATGTGATAAAACTCCGCCAAATCACGAGAAACGATAAGCAAGTGCATCGGTTTTTCGTGAACAATTTGCAAATCTTTGACGGTTGTGCCCGCTTTGTCTTTAACACTAAAAGAAAGCAGTGTCGGCGTTCCCGCTTTTATTTCAGACGGTTCGCTTTTGAAATCAACTCGAAAAGTCCGATGCGAGTCAATCGTGGTCGGCGCGTCGTTCGTCGGCGCATTATTCGTTACAACCGCCGTATCCGAGTTTTTGGCGGTTTCGGTTTGCATTACGTTATTGCAGCCCGCCAGCCACATTGCGCTCAATAAAAGCGCGATAATTCCTGATAAAATAAATGTCTTTTTCATAATTTTATGTTTCCTATCTCAAAAAATGCTTTATTCCCAAACTTTACGCCGAAGGCACAGTCGAACGAAGTTGATAAATGCCTTCGGTAACGACTCTTTCGCCTTCTTTCAATCCCGAATTAACTTCAAAATAATCTGCGCCTTCCGCACCTAACGCAACGGCACGTTTTTCAAATGTTTCGCCGCCGTCGAAAACAAAAACAAAGGTTTGTCCCTGCTCGGTAACGACTGCCGTTTTCGGCACGGCTAAAACCTGCCGTTCGCCGCTCGTGTCAACTGTCATTTCGACAAACATTCCGTCTCTCAAACGATTAAGCGGATTTATTACTTCATAAATAACCGGCACGGTGCGCGTCTGCTCATTCACCGTTTGCCCAATGGAAACAAGTCTGCCGTCGCCGTCGCCCGTGCCGATGGTATAAACTTCGCCATTCAAAGCCGCCGAAGTAAAATTCGCTCTGGTTGATTCGCGCACAACGGGCAAATCGCGCTCGAAAACTTGGGCTTCAAGCAGAACCATTGAAAGATTGACGATTGATAAAAGTTCCGTTCCCGCTTCAACCACTTGACCGCTCGTCGCTTTGATTTCGTTGACTACTCCCGTAATCGGCGCGGTTAAAGGAAAAGAGCGCGTCGGTTGATTGACACGCGGAGCGCGGAAAATGTTTTGTCCGGCGTTTGCTTGTTTGATTTGATTTTCTAACAGCACGACTTGTCTTTCCGCCGCCGTAACTTCCTGCTCGGCAACCCGCACGGCGGTGTTTGCTTCTTCCACGCGCCTTCGCGGAGCCGCGCCGACTTCCACTAGATTTTCCGAACGTCTTAATTCGCGTTGCGCTTGCGCCAGACGAGTTTTGGCTTGTTGTGCATTGGCGCGTTGTTCGGCTTGCTGTCCCTGAAGCGCAAGAGCCGTGTTTCTGAGTTCCAAACGCCGCGCTTCGATTTCGCGTTGCTGGGCTTCGACTTCGAGGCGTTGTGATTCGAGTTCGGTTTGCCCCGATACATCCAAAATCTGCTCAACCGTCCCGATTTGCTCGCCGCGCCCGACTGCCAAACCTAAGCCTAAACCTTGCCGTAAAATAATTCTGCCCGCAACCGGCGGCACAACGACAGCTTGTGCATCGGGACGCGCACGGACAATGCCCGTTGTTTTCAGTCCGCTGGTGATTTGTCTGGTTGTAACGGGCGCGGTTTTGATGCCGAACAAAATTTGTGATTCTTTTGGCACGGTCAAAACAGTTTCGGCTGTCAAAGCGTTGGGTTGTATTTCGGTTGTCGCATTCGCCGGAATTTCGGCAATCGTTCGTGTTTGGCGCGGCGGCAGAAAATATGCCAAAGCGAAAGTTCCAAAGGCAAAAAGCAAAATAGCGGCAATGGCAAGCGGCGCGAACTTTTTGAAATTGACGTTTCCGTTACGCTTTGCGGCAAAGAAAACCGCACCGAGCGCACCGAACGTCAGCAAACTCAAAATCAAAAGCCCAATCCAAAACGAACGACGAATCGGCGCGGACACAACCGAAACAGGAAAATCAACCGAAAAACTGCGATTGTCGGCAGCCGCAACCGCGAAGACGATTTTGTAATCGCCCGAACTTCCAAAAGTATAAGACAGGCGATAATTTCCATTTTCTTCCGCGACACTGGACAGATTTTCCGCAACCGGCGTTCCGTCGGCTTCGATAATATTTGCTGTTACGTTAGCTTTATCAAGCGGGGCGGGTTCGCTTCCGCCAAAACCGCCTTCAACCTTTTCAGCAAATCTCACAAGAAACTGCGCGGTTTCGCCCGTGCGCGGGTCAGACGGCGAACGCCGCAAAACAACGCTGAATTGTCCGACATCGGTTTGCAGATTGCGCTCCGCCGTTACAATCGTAATGGGCGGATTCGCCGCGTCCGGCGTTGTGCCGTCTGTTTGGGCAAACGCGGAAATTGAAATGAGCAAACACCAAACGAAAGTCAACGCTATTAAGAAACGCTTTGACTTTGAATTATTCACTTTGAACTTTGAACTTTTCATTAGTGTGAATGTGCCGCGCCGTAAAGCGTTTGCATCGTCATCGAATCAATCCGCACGGCTTGGGCAATTGCTTTGGCAGTCGCTTCATCAACGCCGTTGGTTTTTATATCGCCGCCGACCGCAAATTTATCGTCGTGACCTTTTCCGGCAAATTGCGTTAGAAACGGCGCGGGAACACCGTCAGCGCGAACTTCTTTAATCGCAGGCAAGCCTTCCTTGGTTTCATATACAATAACGATATCTTTGCCGTTGGCTTTCACGACGGTCGCCGCGCCGATTTGTCTACGCGCTCCGCCCGTCGTCGAAAATGCCAGATATGAATGATGGTCGGTGTCGGGAACTTTTCCGCCCGTGTCTTTCTCGATGTCGGCAATCGCGTCTTTCGGAATGTCTTTATGCTGTTTGGTAAATGATTGTGCGTCCGGGAAAACGGCTTTGACCGATGCCGGAGCGTCTTCTTCGGTTTTTGGCGCAGTCGCCGCATTATTGGCGGTGGTTGTGTTAGCGGCGTTAGCCGTCGTGCGATTTGTGTTCGTCGTTGTGTTTGTTGTTTCCGTTGAACAAGCCGCTGCCAAACTGATACCCAAACTTAAACCCGCAATCGTTAAAACTGTATTTTTTTTCATTTTTATTTCCTCTACCGTTGTTTTTTTAATTCGGCGTTTTGTAAAACGCTTTTTTTCGGTATTTCAACTGTTTGAAGAGATTTCAATAATTTTTCACGGTCTATCTGCGTCGGAACTAATTCCTTATCGGGCAAAACCGAACCCGCGCCCGGCGAAAAACCCGAAGCCGGAAGCTCGCGTCCGATTGCCGTTTCGAGTTCCGTCAAAGCGTTGTAATAATCGCGCAAAATCTGATTGTAATTAGTGATGTTTTCGGTCAGACGGCGTTGTTCATTGACAACTTCAAACACGGAAAACTCACCCAAGCCGTAAGCCGCCCGAACGCTTTGCAGATTAGCTTCGGCACGCGGCAAAATCTGCGTCGAATAAATAACGAGTGATTCCGAAGCGGCGCGATATTTACGATAAGCGACGGCGACATCGCGCTTGACTGCGCTTTCCAAAAATTCCCTCGTGCGCGTGGCTTGTAATCTTTCGCCCGTCGCCGAAGCGATTTCGCCTTGATTGCGGTTGAAAACTGGAATATCAACCGACACGCCAAAAGTCAATTCATTGTCTTTGTTCGGAAAACCGCCGCCGAGCCGTGCCGGAAAATCTATAATCGAGTTACTTCGGGAATATCTGACTACGGCGGCGACATTCGGAACGGCGTTTGCCCGCGCCAAATCAATCCGTGCCGCGCCAAGCTGTTCGCCGAGCCGCGCGGCTTGCAAATCGGGGCGCGTGTTGAGAGCGGTTTCGGTCAGTTCGCTCAATCCGGCGTCGAAACGCGGCGGACGTTCGGGCTGCGGCGCAAGACGAAGATTTTCGGCGATGTCTGCGCCAATTAAAGTGCGAATTTGCAAAAGCCCGGTTTCGAGTTCGCTCCGCGCCTGAATCGCCTGCACTTTTAAACGGTCGTTTTCGACTTTCACCAAATTCACGTCGAGCGGCGCGACATCGCCTTCCTTCAGACGTGCTTCCGTTACGCGAACAAGTTCTTCATCGGCGGCAATTAGTCCTTCCAGCACATCGAGTTGCCGCGCGGCGGCAAGAGCGTTGGTATAAGCCGCACGGATTTCGATAGCAAGCAAGCGTTCGAGTGCCGCGACTTGGGCGCGAATTTGATTTAACTCGAGTTCGGCAACCGCCACGCGCTTCGAGCGTTTTCCGCCGAGTTCAAAAACCTGCGTTACGCCGACGCTCAAATCTGATTCCGCTTCGCCGCCCAAAAAACGCTGGCTACCGTATTCGGCATCAAGCGTCGGATTCGGTCTGAATCCGACTTGCCTAAGCCGTCCTTCGGCGATTGCCAGATGTTGCCGCGCCGCAAGTAAATCCGCCCGCCGACTTCCGCCGAGTTCAATCAGCCGTTCAATCGTCAAACCGTCCTGCGCGACGAATTCGGCTGACGTTAATTTTGCTGCCGGCTGCGTCGGTGCTAAAACGGGTTGTTGTTGAGAAAAGGCGGTGGCGGTAAAAATAAAAATTACCGCCACCGCCATAGCTGGAAGAAGACATGAGAAAACGTCCGGCTTTGAGAAACTACCCTTGTTCGATTTCTTGATTGTCAAAAACATTCTGAATTTTTTCGGTTACGCGGAAACTGTTTCTTCCCCGATTTGTTTTTCGTCCGCCATTCGCCACACAAAATAAAACAAGATTCCGAATAATCCCAAAACAAACGCGCCAACCAAAAAGAGCAACGCGGTTCTTATCCAAGACGCGGCATTTTCCGCTGATTCCGTCGGCGGAAATTCAACTTTAACGCCGGAGAACGTCGCCGTATCAGTTTCGCCCGCGTAAGTAATCTTGGCGCGAATTGTGTAAGTTCCGCCTCCAAGCGCGGGGAATTTCACATTAAAACTTCCGGCATTGGCGGTTTCTTCAATCCGCGCCGGAGTTATCATGCCGTTTGCCGCTTCGATTTCAATCGCCGGATTGACACCCGCGAGTGCTTCGTTGGTTTCAAATTTAGTAATAAATAAACGCGCGTCAGTCGTCGTGTCGGGCGTAAGTGTCGGATGTTTGAGCATCACTTCCAAATCGCCGATGTGCATCGTGTGCGAAACTGTACCTTTTGTGCTTTCGGTCGTTTTCGGTTTTGCTTCGCCATGGTCTTCGCCGCCGTGCGCGAAAACTTGAGGTAAATTTCCCACCACGAAAAGAATCATCGAAAAAATTATTGCCACCTGTTTTCGTTGCTTTAAGACTACTCCAAAAACTTCCATAAATTACTTCTCCAAATTAACAACTCTGAGATAAAAATAAAATCTTAAAGCAATCGCCGCGCAAGGCGTGTGCCAAGGAAAAATAGCTTGGTAAAACTTGTTCCTTATGCAGCAAAACACAGATTAAGTATGTTTTACAACTATTTAGGAAGATAAACAACAAGTAAAAAATTGTTTGATTGCAAACAAGCTATTGTCTGATATTAGACAACTTTATAAAATGAAAATGCAAGACGGAATTTTGCTTGTATTGGAAGAAAGCCAAAAGAGAGGAATTTATTATAGTAGAAGTGAGAAAAAGCTGGATTTGTTTTTGTCTTAACAGTTAGACGCGAGATAAGAAAAAGTGTTAAGTGTTTGCAATTGAGTGCTTTGCGTTCTTTGCGGTCAAAAAGAATGTTAATAACCGCAAAGGAACGCAAAGGAAAGCCGATTAGGTCTGTGAGAAGTGGCAAATAAAAGAAGTTTTGGATATTTAAATATAAAAACTCTAAAACTCAATTCCTTGTTGGGCAAAAATTCCGGCGTGGAACGGATGCTTGACTTCCTTCATTTCGGTTACAAGATCAGCCTCATCAATCAATGCTTGCGGCGCGTTTCTGCCGGTTAAAACGATATGTAAATCGGGCTGCTTTTCGCGCACGGCTCTGATTTCGCCCAAAATTTCGTTTAAATCTAGGAATTTATAATCCAAAACATAAACGAGTTCGTCAAAAACAAGTAAATCATATTCTTCGCTCCGCATTTTTTCGACGCACAATGCCCACGTTTTGCGCGAAGTTTCAATATCCTGCGTTTTATCATTCGTGTCCCAGGTGAAACCGTCGCCCATCGTGTGAATTTCGATGCCGAGCAGTTCCGCCGCTTCGTGTTCGCCGTAGCGGTCGGTTTTCGACTTCATAAATTGAATCATACAGCAACGCATTCCGCGTCCCGCCGCCCGCATCATCAAACCTAAAGCGCAGGTCGTTTTGCCTTTGCCGTCGCCGGTGTTGACCATCAGCAAGCCGTGAGTTTTTTCCCGGTAATCTTCGCGCCGCCATTTGTATCGCTTTTCTTTTGTCATAAAATTCAATAGCCGCAAAAAAGCAGTGCCTTTTTGCGGCTATTTTTCTTTGCCGTCGTTTGCATTTCCAACCGTTTCAATCACCGCCGCCACAATTTCGCGTTCTTTCGCGTCCCAATCGCCTGTCGCATGACAGCCGGCTGCGTTTTTGTGTCCGCCGCCGCCGAATTTTTCAGCAACCCGCGCCACATTTATACCGTCTTTTGAACGCAGGCTGATGCGGAAGATATTCGGCTCAACTTCGCGCATATAAACTACCGCTTCGACTTCTTTCGCCGCCAGCGGAATGTTGACAAAACCGCTGTTGTCGCCGTCAACCGCACCCGAACTTTCCTTCATCTCAAGCGTTTGGCGCATCCACGCAACTTTGCCGCTTGGGTCACGTTTAACCGTCGCTAAAACTCGGCGCATCAATTCAATCCGGCTCCACGGATAACTGTTATAAACGGCTTGCGAAATATCTGCCGGTTTGACTCCGGCTTTGATGAGTTCGGAGGCGACTTTCAAAGTCCTTTCGGTGGTATTCGGGAAATGAAATGAGCCGGTGTCAGTAACGAGCGCCAGATAAACGCATTCGGCAATTTCTCTTGTAATGCGTCCGCCGATTGCTTTGCAGAGATTATAAATCATCTCGCCGACTGCCGAAGCTGTAGCGTCAATCCAATTGATTGTGCCGAAATGTTCGCTGGTGGCGTGATGGTCAATGTTGACTACGAATTGATTTTCTAAGCCTTTGATGCGCGGACGTTGAATGTCGGAACATTCCATCACGAAAACTGCGTCATATTGTTTGTCAATTTCTGTTACTTTACGGATTTCGTCCGCGCCCGGAAGTTGCCGGTAAGATAGCGGAATACCGTCGCTGACAATGACTTCTGCATTTTTGCCCAAAGAACGCAACAACCAACATAAACCCAACGACGAGCCGATTCCGTCGCCGTCCGGTCTGACGTGCGTGGTAATGGCGAAATTCTGTTTGTTTTCAATTAGCTCTACTACCTGGCTTAACATCTTTAAAAAATGATAAGTGAGAAGTGAGAAGTGAGAAGTTAAATTGTTTTTTACTTTTCACTTTTCACCTTTCACTTTTCACTGTTCTCATTCCTTTTCAATAAATTCCGCTTCCGGCGTTAAATCTTTCAGAAGTTCATCGACGCGAATCGCGTTTTCTTCGACCGTATCGCGGACGAAATTCAAAACCGGCGCGTGGCGCAGGTCAAGGTCTAACGCAACTTGCTGCCGGACAAAAGTGGCGGCGTGCTGTAATGCTTTGAGTGCTTCTTTAGTTTCCTTTTCGTCCCCTTGGACAATGACAAAAACTTTTGCTTCGCGCAGGTTGTCCGACACACGGACATCAGTTACGGTAACGGCTATCAGGCGCGGGTCGTCAAGTTCGTAGCCGACGATTTCCGTAATTTCCGCGCGTAATGTTTCTGCTAATCTTTCGGGTCTTCTCATTTTTCGTAGTGAAATCTACACAAATGAATAATTATTTCATTGTCTTTGACTTCATAAACAAGGCGATGTTCATCAGTTACTCGCCTTGCCCAAAGACCTTTTCAATTCGTGTTTTAAGGGTTCGGGTTTGCCGATTCCCGAAAACGGATTCCGCGCAATATCTTTTATGAGTTCGGCGATTTTGGCGTGAATCTTTCTGTTTTCACTTGCCCAATCGTTATAATGTTCAAAGGCATTCTTAACGAAAGCAATCTTTTACATAAATTCTCAATATCAATATATATTAGCTTTTTCGGGTCTTGAGCATCACGCATAGCTTCTTCCAAATGCCGACGATTAGGTTCGGTTGAAAGAAGATATTCCGTCGTGTCTTGTTCTTCTTCTTCGACTAAAACAATCACTTCCGCCTCAACCCCAATCGGCAAATCCGATGATGAAATTTTAACTTTTCCGCCCTCTTTGACAATTGTTTTTTCTCTAATTCCGGTAATCATAAATTTAATGCAAAATGGAAAATTGAAAATGCAAAATTATAAAACATTTTCCGCTTTCCATTTTTAGTTTTACATTTTTATAGCTCGGTCGGCGCGATTTTCTCAATCGTGAACGCTTCGATTTCATCATTTGCCTTGATGTCGTTGTAATTGACCAGACCGATTCCGCATTCAAAACCTTGGCGGACTTCGCTCGCATCGTCTTTAAATCGTTTGAGCGAATCAATATCGCCTTCCCAAACGACGACATCATCGCGGATAAGCCGCGCTTTTGCCTGCCGCCTGATAATGCCGTCGGTTACGCGGCAACCGGCGACCGTGCCGACTTTTGAAACTTTGAACACTTCCAGAACAAGAGCTTTGCCCAGAATTGTTTCCTTTTCAACCGCGTCAAGCATTCCAATCATCGCGGCGCGGATTTCTTCTTCAACCTTATAAATGATTGAGTGCAGACGAATATCAACATCTTCCTGTTTGGCAGTATCAACGGCACGCGCTCCGGGACGCACGTTGAAGCCGATAATGACAACGGCAGTCGAGGCTTGGTCGGCTTGCGTCGCCGAAGCGAGCAGAACGTCCGATTCGGTAATTGCGCCGACGCCTGAACGAATCACGCGCACCTTTACTTTTTCGGTTGAAAGTTTTTCAAGCGTAGATTTGAGAACTTCAACCGAACCCTGCACGTCGGCTTTTAAGAGAACCAGCAATTCTTTGACTTCGGCGAGTCCAAGCGATTCGATACCGCGTTTGGTTGTCTTGAGCATCGCCACATTTCGGGCGTGAATCTGACGTTGGCTGGCAATAGTTTGCGCTTTATCAATATCGGAAACCACTTGAAAAGTGTCGCCCGCTTGCGGAACGCCCTGCAGACCGAGAACTTCGACAGGTGTTGCGGGCGGTGCTTCGATTACTATTTCGCCGCGGTCATTGAACATTGCGCGAACCTTACCGTAAAATTGTCCGACAATAAATGGGTCGCCGACTCTCAGAGTTCCCTGCTGAACCAAAACGGTTGCAACCGAACCGCGACCTCTGTCAAGTTTGGCTTCCAAAACAACGCCCGAAGCGCGGCGCGTCGGACTTGCCTTCAAATCCAAAATGTCGGTGGACAATAAAACTGTTTCGAGCAATGTATCAAGATTTTCGTGCTGTTTGGCAGAAACCGACACCATTTCCGTTTCGCCGCCCCATTCAATCGGCTGCAGACCTTGACCAGCCAATTCTTGTTTAACTTTGTCGGGATTTGCGCCGGGTTTGTCAATTTTGTTAATTGCGACAATAATCGGAACGTCCGCCGCTTTTGAGTGGTCAATGGCTTCAATCGTCTGCGGCATCACGCCGTCGTCAGCCGCGACCACCAAAATCACCACGTCCGTCGCTTTTGCACCACGCGCCCGCATGAGCGTGAAGGCTTCGTGTCCGGGCGTGTCGAGAAAAACAACGCGCCGTTTTTCTTCCGCGTTGTCGGGATTCGGCACAAAAACGCTGTATGCACCGATATGCTGCGTGATTCCGCCCGCTTCGCCTTCGGCAACATTGTCGGAGCGAATCGCGTCAAGCAGCGAAGTTTTACCGTGGTCAACGTGACCCATGACAGTTACAACCGGCGGGCGCGGCAGTTCGACATCATCGCTGTCCGCCGCAATCAGTTCTTCAAACTCTTGCTCAATAACCATTTCTTCAAACGGCACAAAGCTAACATCGTAACCGAGCGTTCTGCCCAATTCCAATCCCATAGCGTCGCCGATTGGCTGGTTAAGCGTAGCAAAAATGCCGCGTTTGACGAGCAATTGGACAATATCACGCGGCGTAACGCCGAGGGCTTCGGAAAATTCGCGGATGGTTGCGCCTTCGGTCAAACGAACAGCCTTGAGTTTTCCCGTTTCAACCTCGCCAACTTGGTCGAGAATACGTTCCTCGATTGAGCGCGGACGCGGCGCGGCAAAATCCCTTTCTTCAAACCTGCCGCCTCTGTCTTCAAATCTCTTGCCGGTTTTCTTGCCGCTTGAACGTCCAAACTTTTTGCGTTGGTCAACCGGCGGCGTGTAAGTAATTTTCGGCGTGGCGGTTTCGCCCGGTGTTGCGCGCAGTTCCGGCTTGCGTCCGCCCCGTCCGTCGAGGCGCAATTCTCTTTTGGGTTTTTCGATTTTATCGGTTTTTAACTTTCCGGTTTTGGTCGGAGTTTCGCTGGTAAAACGGTCGCCGACCTTAACACCCGCATCCCGCGCTTCTTTGGTTAAAGTAAGTTGTTTAACCTGCGTTCCGGTCGGGCGAAGAACTCTGGTTGCGGTTTTTGATTCTTTGGACTTTTCGGGCAGTTCCGCTTCAGCCTTAATTTCTTCCGCCGCTTCTACTTTTTCCTGCGGTTTTTCAGCTTCCTCAATTTCGGCTGGTTCTTCAACAACCGGCGATTTTTCTTCTTCCAGAGGCTTTTCTTCCTGCGGAACTGCTTCGACCTTTTTTTGAAGTTTTCTGACTTTGCGAACAGTTTGGGCGGATTTATCTTCTTCGACGACGGGCGTGGCGGCTGTTTTTTCTTTCTTTTTCGGGATAATTTCCTGCGGTTGCACTTGCGGTTCGGCTTCAACCTGCGGAGTTTCTACTTCTTCTGCGGGTTTTTCCGCTTTCGCAATTTCTTTCTTTTTGATTACCTTGATTATCCGCTTCGGTGCCGCATCGACCTTTGGGAAATACTTATTGCGAACCTTATCCGCCAGCTCTTTACTGATGGAGTTGGACGGTACGGACACATCTGCGCCTTCACGCCGCAAATCTTCAATAACGCGCTTTGTGTCTTGTTTGATTTCTCGTGCCAAGTCGTAAATCCGAACTGTTGTTCCTACGGACATATTTATCTTATTTCTAACGGATATTTTAATAATTCCAATGCAATCCGTTCTGCATACTATTATTGCTTAACCAAAAAGTCGTTGAATTTATATTTTGTCTTCTTCGGTTGAATTTTCTGTCGTATTTTCCTCTATCGAATTTTCCGATGATTCCTCAACCGTTTCTGATTCCGGCTCTTTCGCAACTGTTTCTTCCACCTGCGCCAAATCTTCCAAAATGGTTTCCGTTCCACTGTTTTCCGTTTCCGCAGTTTCAGAATTTTCTGCCGTTTCGCTTGTCTCTTCCGAAGTTTTTTCTTCGGTTGCGGGCATTTCAACCTGTAAGTTTCGTGCTTCGACAATGGATCTTGCCGATGTCAAAATTTGTTCGGCTTCGTCCAAGCTGAGGTCGAGAATTTCCACTAAATCGTCAATTGAAGTCGCCGCCAAGCCTTCAACATCAGTGATGCCTTTTTCCTTTAAGTCATCAGCCTGAGCAGGCGAAACACCTTGCAGAGCCGTAATCGGAACTGCTTCGCCCGAAGCCATCATTTTGCCCATTGTCAATGCAATTTCTTTCTTTAAAAGATCTTCGCTGACGATGTCAATGTCCCAACCAACCAGCCGTGTCGCCAGCCGCACGTTTTGACCGCGCTTGCCGATTGCCAAACTAAGCTGGTCTTCGGTTACAATCACTTCCATTTTGCGATTGTCAATATCGGTAATCCGCACCTGCGAGACTTTGGCGGGTGAAAGTGCGTTGGCGGCAAAAACTGAAGGTTCATCTGACCATTCAATAATATCAATTTTTTCGCCGCGCAGTTCTTTTATAATTGACTGCACGCGCGAACCTTTCATCCCGACGCACGCGCCAACCGGATCAACATCTTTTTCGTTTGAAGAGACGGCGATTTTCGCCCGGTCGCCCGGCTCGCGCACCGCCGATTTGATAACCACTGTGTCATCGTAAATTTCGGGAACTTCCATCTCAAACAAACGCTTGAGAAGTGCCGCCGAAGCGCGTGAAACTTTGATTTGCTGACCTCGAAGGTCTTTGGAAACGTCTTCAATCACCACGCGAACCCGTTCGCCTTGATTCCAAGTTTCGTTTCGCGCTTGTTCATTGCGCGGCAAAATTGCTTCGAGATTATTGCCCATATCAATAATCATATCGCCGCGTTCAAAGCGTTTGACCGTTCCGTTGACGAGTGTGCCGATTTTGTCAACATATTCCTCATAAACTTTTTCGCGGATGGCTTCACGCACTTTTTGCACCAGAATCTGCTTGGCGGTTTGCGCGGCGATGCGTCCGAGTTCTTCGGTCGGCAAAGGAATTTGGAGCATATCGCCGATTTCGATTTCCTCATCGCCCGTCAGTTCTATTGCTTCTGCCAGCAATAGTTCGGTTGACGGGTTTTCCACCTCATTTACAACTGTTTTCTGTGCGGAAATTTCGATAATTCCCTCTTCGTTATTCCAGTCAACCTCAATGCTTTCGCCTGTTTTATCCTGCGATTTGAATTGCTTGCGGGCAGCGGCTTTCACCGCTTCCTTCATCGCTTCGATGACTAAATCGCGGTCAATTCCCTGCTCGCTGACTAATGCTTCAATACTTTGTCCAATTGATGTCATAACTTCTAATAGTGGTAAATGAAAACTAACCATTTTCCACTTTCCGTTTTTCGTTTCTCTTAAGCTCTTTCTCTAAATCAATTTCCAAATTTGCCTTGACAACTGCGCTATATGGAAAGCGCACATTCCCTTTTGTCTTATCGTCAAAAATAATTTCTTCGCCTTCGACACCGACGATGCGCCCGCGAAAGTTCTTTTGTCCGTTAATCGCCGTTTCGGTTTTAACTTTCGCTAAGTTTCCGGCAAATTTTTCAAAATCTTTCAGGTTGTAAAGTCCGCGCTCCAAACCGGGCGAGGAAACTTCCAGCGTGTAAGTCAATGCAACAATGTCTTCCGCATCAAGAACCGCTTCCATCTGCCGGCTGACCAGCACGCAATCTTCGTGCGTTACACCGCCTTCCTTATCAATAAAAACGCGCACCGTCAAATTTCTCTTTGTGCCGACAACTTCCGCGTGAACAAATTCTAAACCGTTTTCTTCTGCCGCCCGTGCAGCGATTTTCCTGATTTGTTCGTCAATTGAATGAATCATCGCGTCGTCTGTCGCCCAAATAAAAAGTGGGCGCGAAACCCACGGAATACGTCCACGCTTTTAGCAGGAAACGGATATCATACACGAAATTAGAGTTTAATACAAGGCAACTATCGGACGTTCTCTTTTAGTCTGCCGATTGCCGAACTAATTCGGCAAATTTTTTCTCCACTGATTGAAATTTTCATCCGCGGCATTTGGCTCAAATTCTTCAAGTATTAATAACCAATCTCTTGCTATAGATTGCGAAAATAAGTTGAGACGGCATTTAGTTCTGCTGAAAACCGGTATGATTTCAAACTTTTACAGTATTTATATTTTCATAAACCTGCACATTGTTTCTACCGTGCCGTTTTGCTTTATAGAGAGCTTTGTCTGCCGCCGCGATTATTTTTTTCGCCGAACAAATCAGACGCGAATAACTCGACACGCCTATGCTGACCGTAACTTGCCGATTCGGAAACTTGGTTGATTCGATCTTTTCACGAATACGCTCGGCAATAATTTTTGCTTCTTCGAAAGTTGTCTGCGGCAGCAAAATTGAAAATTCTTCGCCGCCGTAACGCGCCGCCACATCCGCGCCGCGTAAAGTGTCTTTCAAACAATGGGCGATAAGTTTTAATGCCCTGTCGCCTTCAGGATGCGAAAAACTGTCGTTATACGCTTTGAAATTGTCGACGTCAATCATTATAAAACTCATCGGAAAGCCATGCCGATTTGAGCGTTTAATTTCCTCCGCAATGCGTTCTTCCAGATAACGCCGATTGAGCAAACCCGTTACAGCATCCGTTACGGAAAGCTGCTCAAACTCACCAGCCTTGTCTTTTAACGCGGCGCGGTCAATTAAAACCGCCAGCTGCGGCGCAATCGCATTAAGAAATTCCAAATCATATTCGCTGTAAATTCCGCCGTCGGTTTTGTCCGTCAAATTTAACACGCCGATTTTCCGTGTTCCAATTGTGAGCGGACAGCTGATAAAAGACTTGGACTTGTATTTCCATTCGAGCGGCGCAGCTTGCAGACCGAGTTTATCAATGTCCGCCGCAACCAAGGATTCTCCGTTTTCCAAAACCTGCCGCGCAACTCTCTTACCCGGATTTTCCTTTTCTTTTTTGATTATGTCGGCATTATTGCCGATTGCCGCTTTGACTGTAAAAGTGTTCGATTTTTCATCGAAAAGCAGAAGCGAACTGCGCTCGGCTCGCATCAACTCGGCGGAAATTTGCGTCAGGCGCAACCAGAAATCTTCCGAATCAATCTCGCTCAGATTCTCATTAAGTTTTCGCATCGCAAGTTCTAGCCGTTCGTGCCGCGCAAGTTCTTCCCGAAGCTGCAGAATCTCAAGTTCCAAAGCGATATTTTGACAAAAACGTGCAATCCGGCACTGCATATTTTTGCTGACGGCTTCACCGCCTAAAATTAAACCGCTTTGGACTTCACCGCCGACGGCTCCGGCTTCTTCGCTGCCCAAACGTTTTTTTCGCTGTTCGTTCATTTCCATTTAAGTTTTAGACCAATGTTTTCATTAGAAGGCTTCCGCTTGTTTTCCGGAGAGAAAACCTGTCTAAGCTGAATATAACCAATTGACTTTTATTTATCAAAAAGGTTTCTGTTAGAAATAGCGGAAACTTTTTTTCTCTGAACGTATTTGATACATAAAAGCTGTTTTAAGCTGTTTTATTATGTTTCACATGAAATTATATATTTTGCAAAAGCCTCATATTTATGAAATATTTCGGTTTGGCACACATCTTGTATCTAGTCGATTTATATGTCAAAAGCGTTTTAGATTTAATGTTAGACAAGGTTTTTATTTAAGGGAGGAATTAGAAAAATTATGACAAATGATGATGTTATTTCGACACTTAACAATTTAATCGAAACTTGCAAAGACGGGCAGGACGGCTTTAAGGAATCTGCCGAAAGCGTAGAAAGAAGTGATTTAAAAAGCACTTTTTATGAGTTTTCACAACAACGGTCCCAATTTGTGGGCGAATTGCAATCTTTAGTGCGTGAATTTGGGGGCAACCCGGAAAATACGGGAAGTGTTTCAGGCAGTTTGCATCGCGGCTGGATAAATATTAAATCCGCTATCACCGGACAAGATGAATCATCAATCTTAAACGAAGCCGAACGCGGCGAAGATGCGGCAAAAAAAGCGTATAAAGATGCTTTAGAGCAAGCCTTGCCCGCTAATGTAAATGCAGTTGTCCAAAGACAAGCGGAAGCAGTTAATACTGCGCACGACAAAGTGAGAAATCTTCGGGATGCGGCAAATGCAGCAACGAATTAGAGGTTTTGATTTTTCATTTTAATCTAAAAAAGGAGCATTTTGCTCCTTTTTTATTTAGCGCATCTTCATTTTCACAAAGCTGAAAACTGCAGAATAAACATTTCAGTTTCCAACCGCGCCCAAACCATTTTTTTCGTTTTCCTCAATATAAGGAAATTCTGAGTTTATCCGAATACATGCCGCAAAGTGATTTGGTTTTGTTTCGGCAAGCTGCGGTTCTTGTCTTTTACATTCTTCAATTGCGTATGGGCAGCGCGTATGAAAATTGCAGCCCGCAGGCGGATTTATCGGCGAAGGCACATCGCCGGTTAAAATAATTCGCGTCCGTTTGGCTTCAATTTCCGGGTCAGGCACAGGAACGGCAGAAATCAAGGCTTTTGTATAAGGCATTAAAGGGTCGCTGTAGACTTCTTTGCCATCAGCAAGTTCAACAATTTTTCCGAGATACATTACGGCAACTCTGTCGGAAAGATGGCGCACGGCGCGTAAATCGTGCGAAATGAAAAGATAAGTTAAATGCTTTTCGGCTTGGAGTTTTTCCATCAAGTTCATAATCTGTGCTTGAATTGAAACGTCTAACGCCGAGATTGGTTCGTCTGCCACAATAAATTCCGGGTCAACCGCCAGAGCGCGCGCGATACCGATGCGTTGGCGTTGACCGCCGGAGAATTCGTGCGGATAGCGTTTGATAAAACGACGGCTCATCCCGACGGTTTCCATTAATTCCTGAACTTTTTCTTCAACACTTTCGCCATTTGCCAAACCAAACGTGCGAATCGGTTCGCCGATAATATTTCCAACCGTCATCCGCGGATTTAAGGAAGCATACGGGTCTTGAAAAATCATCTGCAGATTTTTGCGTTCCTCGCGCATTCGGCTTGGTGAAAGATGTGCCAAATCTTTGCCTTGGTAAAAAACCTGTCCGCCGGTCGGTTCGGTCAAGCGCAAAATCGCCTTGCCCAAGGTTGATTTTCCGCAGCCGGATTCGCCGACAAGCCCCAGAGTTTCCCCCTTTTTTATGTCGAGCGAAATGCCGTCAACCGCTTTGACTACGCGCCGCACCGGACTTCCGCCCGTGATTTTGTCCAAAATCCCGCCGCCGCCCAAATCGAAATGGACTTTTAGATTTTGAATTGAGATTAAATTATTTCCGTTTGTTTCTGCCATTTTGTTTTTCCAATTCAGCTAATTTCTGCGCCATTTCTTCCATTGTCATTAAAAATTCACCTGCTTCGGGATTAAACAAGCGTAAAGTTTCGCCCGTGTTCACTAACTCCAGATTTAACACCGGACTAAACACTCTATTTTGTTCCGTTTCGATGCTTACAAACTGATAATTTTTCGAATGAAAAGCAATGAACGGACTGGGTAAATACTTGTATTCGGGGTCGAAAATGTAATACTCCTTGACACCCAAACTTTCATATAAATCGTATTTCTTTTCCAAGTCTTCGCGCCACGTCGAACCGGAAGCGATTTCGATAATTAGCGACGGTACAACCTGTTCTTCCCAGAGTTTATAAATCCGACGCGGTTGTTTATCAACGCCGAACAAAACCATTACGTCCGGCGCAACAAACTTTCGCGGATTACCTTTTTGATAATAAAACATTAAATCGCCCGAAACGTGAACGTCTTTTTGAGAAGTAAAAAAAAGATGTAAAACTTGCGCCAAATGACTAATCAACCAAAAATGTAATTCGGATTCAGGCATATAATTTTCAACGGTTGACGGATAATAAATTTCTTCATCGTCCAAAACCGTCGGCGGATAATCTTTCTGTGTTGTAATTGTTGAAACATTAACGCTCATTTTTGTTCTCTCTTTCGGCAACCGATTCGGCATAAACTTCCTTGGCAAAGTGGCACAGCGAATAATGATTTTCGTTTATCTGCACAAACGGCGGAAATTCCTGTACGCAAATTTCCTGCGCCCGCTCGCAACGCTCGGCAAACGGACAGCCCGGCGGCAGATGCGCGACATCCGGCGGAAGTCCCGGAATCTGATAAAGTTCCGTTCCTTCTTCGTGCGCCGGATCGGGAACGCTTTTCAGCAAACCTTTGGTGTATGGATTGGCGGGCGTAGCGAAAAGTTCCGCTGTCGGCGCGGTTTCAAAAACTTTGCCCGCATACATCACGATAATTTTTTCGGTCATTCCCGCGACAACGCCTAAATCATGCGTAATCAAAATGACGCTTGCGCCGAATTCCGCTTTTAGATTTTTGATAAGTTCGAGAATCTGCGCCTGAATCGTAACGTCCAATGCGGTTGTTGGTTCATCGGCAATTAAAAGTTCAGGTTGACACGACAAAGCCATCGCAATCATTACGCGCTGACGCATTCCGCCGGAAAATTCGTGCGGATAACCGTTAATCCGACTTTCCGCGTCGGGAATGCCGACGGTTTTCAGCATTTTTATCGCGTGTTGATAGGCTTGCTCTTTCGTGTGTCCGAGATGAAGCTGCGTAACTTCCATTAATTGCGACGAAATTTTCAAAAACGGATTTAAGGAAGTCATCGGGTCTTGAAAAATCATCGCAATCCGTTTGCCGCGAATCTTCCGCACGTCTTCGATTGAAAGTTTGCGAATGTCAATGCCGTTAAAGATAATATCGCCGTTGACAATCTTTCCCGGCGGTTCGGGAATCAAGCGCATAATCGAAAGATTCGTAACCGATTTGCCGCTTCCTGATTCACCGACGACGCCGATGGTTTCGCCTTTTTTCAGTTCAAACGAAATGCCGTCAACCGCTTTGACCACGCCGTCTTCCGTCTGAAAATAAGTTTTTAAATCTTTGACCGATAAAATTGTGCCGTTTTGTTCGTTCATTTATTTTCTTGTAACCAATTTTCAAATTCCATTAAAAGTTCAAATCGGAAATGGAACTTATCATTTTTCAAACTAAAATTTGCGTGTCTGCGGGTCGAGCGCGTCGCGCAAACCGTCGCCTAAAAAATTTAATGAAAATAAGGTTAAAGCCATCGTTACGCCCGGAAAAATCAATTGCCACGGATAGACGGCGATGTTTTTAATGCCGTCTGCCGCCAAACTTCCCCACGATGCGTAAGGTGCCTGTACGCCGATTCCCAAGAATGACAGAAAGGCTTCGGTGAGCATCACGCTCGGCACGGTTAAGGTGGCATAAACAATCACGGGACCGAGCGCGTTCGGAACGAGATGTTTGAAGATGATTCCGAATGTGGAAACGCCGGTCGCCCGCGCCGCCATAACGAATTCCTGATTTTTTAAGCTAAGAATTTGCCCGCGCACGACCCGCGCCATCGTCAGCCACGACACCAAACCGAGCGCGAAAAACAGCAAAAATATCTGGTTTAAGCCTTGGTTGCCCGCCCCGCCAAACTTTTCTGACAGCCACGCAATCCAGCCCGGCGTGTTCGGTCCGCCGAAAACCGAAAGCAGAACAATAACCACCAGAATATACGGAATGGCATAAATAATATCTACAATCCGCATCATTAAATTGTCAATTTTGCCGCCCAAGTAGCCGGCGATTGCGCCGTAACTTACACCGACAATCAAGGAAACAATTGTCGAAATAACACCGACCATCAAGGAAATTCGCCCACCCTGCAAAACTCTGGCAAGCAGGTCGCGCCCGGCTTCGTCAGTTCCCATCGGATGCTCCCAACTCGGCGGAAAAGAACTGACGAGTTCGCCGTTGCCGACATCGGACGGAATGTAGTCAGCCGTAAATCCGGTCGTCCAACGAATAATCGCCGGTCCGATGCTGACGGCAATGACCATAATCACCATCACAATCAAACCGAAAACGGCTAGTTTATTTTTCAAAAGACGTTTCCAAGCGTCCTTCCAAAGCGATGTTCCTTTTACTATTTCTACATTTTCTGCCATAACTTTTAATTTTCTGCGTCGTTTTCCGTCGCTGTATTTCACAAAAATGTCGCTTGCCGTTATTTTCAAATCGGGCAATTTTTTCGATTTCACTATCTGATCACCTTCAAAAATTTTGCCGACTGCTTACTCGTATCTGATGCGCGGGTCTAAAAATCCGTAGGAAATATCAACCGCCAGATTAAAAATCATAATCAAAATCGAAAGAAACGCGACAATGCCCAAAATCAGCGGCTCGTCGCGGTTGAGAACCGCTTGGATAAAGATATTGCCCAAGCCAGGAATGGCAAACACCTTTTCGACGACTACCGTTCCCGCCAATAGCGAAGCCAGCGCGGGACCTGTAAATGAAACGACCGGAACAATTCCGCCGCGCAAAGCATGTTTAAGTAAAACCTTCCATTCGGCTAAACCTTTCGCCCGCGCCGTGCGGATGTAATCCGAGCGCATCACTTCAAGCATTCCCGCCCGCGTCAAACGCGCGATATACGCCGCATAAATCATTGACAGCGTAATAACCGGCAACACCAACGCCATCAATCCGCCCCAACGCGCCGGCGGAAAAATAAACAGCCACAAGGAAAACACCAGCACCAGAATCGGACCCAGCACGAAGTTCGGCACGGACAAACCCAACATCGCTAAAGCCATCGAGCCGTAATCGAATGCCGAATTTTGCTTGAGCGCGGCAACGATTCCGGCGGTTAATCCGAGAATTAGAGCGAGAATATACGCCAGAAGTCCGATGGTTGCCGAATACGGAAAATGCCGTTTGATAATCTCGTTGACCGACTGCCCTTGATATTTGAGCGAATCACCGAAATCGAGCCGCAGGATATTTCCCATCATCAAACCGTATTGCTGATACCAAGGCTTATCCAAACCGTATTTTTTCTTGATGTTGGCTTCGATTGCCGGAGGAAGTTTCTTTTCCGACGAATAAAAACTGCCGGGTGCGGCGCGAATTAGAACCCAAGTCAGAGTTACAACCAGCAACGCCATCGGAATTACCAACAACAATCTACGAATAATGAAACTTAACATATAATTAGTGGTCAGTAGTCAGTGGTTGGTGGTCAGTTTTTCGTGGACCGACGACCAGCGACCGCTTATTGTTTTTTCTCAGAATCTCCGTTTTGGCTGCCGAAAAACTTCTCCGCCATAAAAATTACCGCATTTAAACGTTCATCGGTTTCCTTTTGAGCATCAGCCAACGCATCAACTTTATCAGCTAATCCATCAACTTTATCAGCTAATTTATCAACGGTTTCATTAGTTTTCGTTTGCGCGTTGTAAAGATTGACGGCGGCTCTTTCCAAAACACTGACACGCTTTTCAGCTTCTTTGTTTGTTTCTTGAAGTAACTGCAAATCAGCATAAAACTGCGCCTGATTTTGCAAAATAATTTCAATCGTTTTATTTATTTTCTCTTCGTCCATATTTTATTCAGCCTTTGCCGTATTCTGTTTTTGCGCTTCTTGCGATTGTTTGAAATCTTCCTGCGTTTTCGTCAAGCGGCTGATTTGCTGTTCGACCCACGGATCTTCAATCTTCATAATATTTTTGACATCTGTGTCCCACTTGTTCGGATCGTGTTCGATGTAGACGAATTTCCAGGGATGAAGCGTTCCCGGATTCGGATAAAAACCTTTGACATAAGGCTTTTTAATCCAATTCGTTTCGGCGGTCAAAAACGGAATAACCGGTTGGTCGCGGATCATAAAAAATTCCGCCGCCGCCAACATTTCAAACCGCTTCGTCGGGTCGAGTTCCTTATTGGCACTGTCAAGCATTTTATCGTATTCGGGCTTGTGCCAGCCGGTCGAACTGTCGTTATTTTTACCGTAGAAAAGATTCAAAAACGTGAACGGGTCAATGTAATCGCCAACCCAGCCGGCGCGTCCGAAGCCTTTGTAATCAACTTCTTTACGAACCTTTAAAAAGGTTTTCCATTCTTGATTATTGAGCGGAAGAGTCAGCCCCAAATTCTGTTTCCATTGCGCCTGAATAAATTCGGCAACCGCTTTGTTGCTTTCCGAAGTGTTGTAAAGAATATTGACTTCTTCAACCGGAAAATAACCTTTAACGGATTTGTCGGTTTCAATGATGCAGCGTCCGTCCGGTTTTTTCTCGCGGATTTTGTAACCGGCTTCTTCAAACAACCCGCACGCCCGTTTCGCATTAAAAGTCTGCGCCTGCCATTCTTCCCGCGTGATTCCTTCCTTTTTCAACAGTTCGTCATAAACCCTCTCACGAACCTCTTCGTATTTCGGAAACGCTCCGTCGGGCGTAAAATTAATCAGCGGAAGCGAAGCGGATTTACGAAACGTAATCAGTGCTTCGCGGTTGACTGCCAGACTAAACGCGCGGCGAATTTCCACGTCGTCCATCGGCGGTTTATTGACGGCAATCGTGTAATATTCGATGGAAACTTCGGGGAAATTCAGATACTCGTCTTTATATTGTTTAACTATATCCTTCCAACCCGCCGGAACGGTATGATTATAAGTCGCGTCAATCGCGCCGGATTTATAAAGATTCATCATCGTCGTCGCTTCTTCCAACGGATAAAACTCGATGCGTTCGAGCCGCACGTTTGCCGCGTCCCAATAATTCGGATTTTTTACGGCGATAACTTCATCATAAGGATTGTGCGCGGCGAGTTCGAAAGCACCGCTGGTAACGATATTTTCCGGTTTCGTCCAGTCTTTACCAAATTTTTCGATTGTTCCCTGATGAACAACGCGGAAAAACTGATGTCCGAGCAGACCGATAAAAAACGGGGCGGGCTGAATCAGTTTCATCCGAAAAGTATAATCGTTAATTGCTTCAACGCCGATGTCTTCGCCTTTTATCGGCACTAATTCACCGCTCTCGACTGCAGCTTTTATTTTGGGATTTTTCTCGAAAAGTGCTTTTTGGCTTTTCTCATCGGCGGGAACCGTCAGGCGTTCCGGTTCGTTGATGTATTTGTGAAATTCGGTTTCCGCAACGGTAGTGTCGCCGGATTCGGCGATTTCTTCGGTTTCCAGAGGCTTTTCAACCGGAACGCCCGGTTCAATCGTGCGCGTGGCACTTTTTTCGGCTTCGGGCGCGGCTCCCTTGCTTTCCGTATTAACGTCTTTTTCCAAAACAAATGTGCCGTCCGGTTTTTTGACAAATAATTTACCGGAATTGTAGGCTTCGCCGTATTTAATGTAATAAGCCAGATAAGCGTTCTGCGCGGCAAGTTCAGGCGAAAGACCGCGGCGGAAGGTATAAACAAAATCCTTTGCGGTAATCGGTTCGCCGTTTGAAAAAGTCGCACCTTTTCGCAGATAAAAAGTATATTCCGTTCCGTCTTTGCTCGGCTCCCAACTTTCGGCAAGTGACGGAATCGGCTCCATTGTTTTCGGGTGATATTCGACCAAACTGTCGTAAAAAGCCATCAGGACGCGGGCTTCGGGCTGTCCGGTCGGAACTTGCGGGTCGAGCGATTCCGGTTCGCTGCCGGAAACATAACGCAATACCTGTCCTTCGGGTGCTTTTGTCCGCCCGAAATATTTGCTTGTCGCTTGTGTCGAGCAACTTGCCAAAAATGAAGACAGAATGATTAAGCCTAAAACAACTCGTAATTGTTTAAAACTGATTTGCGCCATAATTTTACGCTCCTTGTCGGTAATGTAAATTTTAGAAAACCCGCCGAAACAGGTTTAGGAGAGAAACGGAAAAAACTTCTTGAATACGCCCTTAACTTATCATGTTTCCGGAAATTCGGGCAAGATTAAACTTTCCTGATAAATGAAAAATCCTTTTTAAAACAACGGATTTCCGGCAATTTTCAATTTTTATGATTCGCCGCCGGTCTTTTCCGGTTGCCAATTATAATTAATCCTGACATTTTTGAGCGAAGGCGCGTCCAAAGTATTAATTTCAAAACCCAAAATATATGGCTTGACTAAAGAATAAGAAGTCGGAAAATAAAGCGGAATGGCGGGCAGTTCGGCAAGTGCTTCGTCTTCGGTCAAAATCGCGCCGTTTTCTTCCATATTTTCAAATGTTCCCAAAGCTAAATTTTCATTGTCGAATGTTTCACCTTTTATTTGTTCGGAAACATTTTCGTTATTTTTCGGTTTTTCAATTTTTGACGTTTCATTTTCTTTATTTTTCTTCGCCGTTTTCGTTTCGGCTGCTGATTCTTTCGACGGAAAAATCGCCAGCATATTCGCTGCTTCGTCCGTTGTCGGGAGAACCACGCCGCGCCGTATCATATCAAATTCACCCGTTTTTTTCGCCGCTTCAATCTCGTCTGTTTCTTTGACTGTAATTTCCGTTTCGATATTCAGATTGTCCTTCCACATCTTTGCTACGCTTCGTGCAATGCGCTGCTGCATATTGTTGCGATTAATCAATAATTTAATTTTCGGGAAATTTTCACTGTTGGGAAAACCCGCTTCCGTCAAAAGATTTTTTGCGCGTTCCGTGTCTTGCCTAAGTTTTATTTTAGTTTCTTCGTCAAACGGCGAAAAACTCAGCGCAGGAAGGCTTGCGCCGTCCATCTCGTCCTCGCTTAAACGCTCGCGCTCAATTGCAATCGCCAACGCTTCACGCACTTGACGGTTATCAAACGGCGCATTTTCCCGATTAAATTCGTAAAAATTCAATGCGCTGTGCATTGTGCGCTCAAAATCATCGTAAGGCGTGAGAAGTTTCAACGCCAGCGGTTCAAAATCTACATTGGTAATCGCGTCAACTTCACCTTTGCGATACGCATCCAACGCCTTTTCAGCATTTTCCGTCGGCACAAATCGCACTCTTTCAAGTTCAATTTTCCCGCTGTTCCAGTAGTGTTCGGCGCGGTCAAGCGTGATGCCGTCCTGCCCGACGCTAAAGACGCGAAACGCGCCGCTTGTAACAATATCAGCGTTTAATTTATCGCCTTCAAACTCCTTGCCGTCGCCGTAAATCGGACGGAAAATCGGGTGCGCGACCAGCGCGGGAAAGTCTTTATCAGGCTGAACGAGCGAAATTTTCAATGTGTAATTGTCAATGGCTTCCACGCCAAATTTCGTTCCGGGTTTGGTTTCTTTCTTTTCAGTAATTTTCGTTTTTACTTCTGTTTCAGATTTTTTATCGGCTTCCGATTGTTTCGGCGGCAGAGCTGGTTTTATTTCCGTTTTTTGCGCCGTGTTTGGATTCGGTTTTTTGAAAATTTGCGGAAGGTCTTGATTAAATGGAGATTTAGGAGATAAATCTGGTTCTTCCGATTCTTGAGGCGGCGTTTCTTCCTTTTCCGCAACCTGCATTCCGACGATATTGTTGAGTAATTTATAATGCGAAACTTTGTCGCCCATCTTCGCCAGACGTTTCCAGGAGCGCACGAAATCTTTTGCCGTAACCTGCTCGCCGTTTGACCATTTAGCATCGCGCCGAAGCGTGAAAGTCCAAATCTTATTATCGCCGGAAGCCGCCCAATCAACCGCAATCGCCGGAATAGTTTCCAAAGTTTTCGGATTTGTGTCGGTCAAACCTTCATAAATAGCGCGGACAACATCGGTTTCGGGCGGCGCGGCGGCGAGCGCGGGGTCAAATGATTTCGGCATTTTGCCGTTGTTCCAGCGAAATTCTTTTTTCGGCGGCGGCGCGGTTTCGGCGTAAAAAGGTTCGGGCTGCGGTTTTTCAAGTTCGGCGCAGGCAGTAATGAGCAGCACCAATATAACCAAACACAATTGTAACGGATAATTAATGGACAATTTATAATTTTTCTCTTTAAAATTTTTCATTTTCCACTTTCCGTTTTCCACTAAATTAAAAGTTTTAACTGCTCAAAAATTATAACTGTTTGTTGTTTTGCCGCTTTAAAACCTTCTGAAGTATCAATTAAAAAATCGGCGTAGCGTTTTTTCTCGGTTTGCGGCATTTGCGAGTTAATCCGTTTTAAGGCTTCTTCCGCCGTTAAATTATTGCGTAACATCAATCTTTCTAATTGTAGCGCAGATTCGCACCAAACAACAATAATTTTGTCAAAACGCCGGTAACCGCCTGATTCTATCATCAAAGCCGCGTCAACAACAGCGATGCCTTGCGGATTTTCACGCTCGCGCTCGCACAGCCATTTGTTTTGTTTTTCGATAACCAATGGATGCACGATTGAGTTCAGCAGTTGCCGTTTTGCTTCGTCGGTAAAAACAATTGAGCCGATTTTTGCGCGGTCAAGCTCGCCGTTCGGCTGTAAAACTTCCGCGCCAAAGTTCTTGACAATCCGGCGCAAACCTTCTGTATTTGACTGAACAACTTCCCGCGCCGTCTGGTCGGCATCGAGAACAAACGCGCCGAGTTCGCGGAAAACTTCGCAAACATAAGATTTTCCGACAGCAATCGAACCTGTTAAGCCGACTTTGAGCATTTTTATTTTGAAACAACGATTTGCACGAATTTATCTTTAATCCACGAAAATTCGTGTAAATCGTTGTTTCATTTTTAAGTTTAGCGATTATGACGCGCCGCCAATTTCCCAATATTAAACTCGGCAATTTCCGTCAAAGTCAAACCTAATTCATCAGCGCACGCAGAAATATACCACAACACATCGCCGAGTTCGTCTTTTAATTTAGCGCGGATTTCTTCCGTTATTTTGCCGCCAAAATCGCGTTGGATTTTCTTGACAATGTTGGCAACTTCGCCCGCTTCGCCCGCGAGTCCGAGCGTCGGATATTCGAGATTTTTCAAACGATTCGGATACAAAGCCGTCTGCTTTGCTTCCCGTTGATATTCTTCAAAATTCATAATTTTTTTTCGTCGCAGAGACGCGAAGACGCAGAGATTTAAGAAAAAGATTTTATCCTGTAAATCCTGTTCATCCTGTTTTATTTTTTCTCTGCGTCTTCATGTTTCTGCGGTTTAATTCTCTTTTAATCTTCTCATCTTCGCGGCTTCAACCGTATTTTTCATCAACATTGCCACCGTTAAAAGTCCGACGCCGCCGGGAACAGGCGTAAATGCACCGGCTTTTTCCATCGCCTCTTTTGGGTTCACGTCGCCGACCAATGTAAATCCGCGTTTTTCGATTGTTTTTAAACGCTTTTCAATTTCAGATTCGTCAAAAAATTCTCGCGCTAAATCTTTATCCGAAAAATTGTTGATGCCGACATCAATCACGACTGCGCCTTGTTTGATATGTTCGCCGCCAATAAAACCGGCACGCCCGATTGCCGCTACTAAAATATCAGCTTGGCTCGTAATTTCCGCCAGATTTTTCGTGCGCGAATGGCAAATCGTAACAGTCGCGTTTTCCCGCAGCAAAAGCATCGCCATCGGTTTGCCGACAATATTACTTCGTCCGACAATAACCGCGTGTTTTTCGGCGATTTCGATGTCGTAATATCTCAAAATTTCAATTACGCCCGCCGGAGTGCAAGGCACAAGCGCGTTTTGTCCGCTTGCCAATCGTCCGACATTGACCGGATGAAAACCGTCAACATCCTTTTCTGGATTTATCGTTTCTAAAATTTCCTTTTCGTTTATTTGTTTCGGCAGCGGCAACTGTACAAGAATTCCGTCAACATCGTCGCGCCGATTCAATTCTTGAACCAAATTGAGTAGTTCTTCCTGCGTAGTTTCCGCCGGAAGATGTCGGTGTTCGGAAATTAAACCAAGTTCTTCGCTCGTTCTGACTTTATTGCTGACATAAACCTTTGATGCCGCATCTTCACCGACGCGCACCGCCGCCAGACACGGGCGAAAAGGCAAATTTCTAACTTCTTCAGCGACTTTGCCCTTAATTGCCTCAGCAACTTCTTTTCCGCTCAAAATCTTTGCGCGTTTTTTTATCGTTTCTGCTATCATAATTCAAGTTTTTGTTTCTTTATTTAGCTTACAACGGTTTTATTATTTTATGCTACAAGTCAATTTATCAAAGTTGTTTCTTTTCATTTTCGTTTTTTCGCTTTCGATTTCCGCTCAGAATTTAACCGAAGCACATCAAAAAATCCAAAACGCGGTTGGAAATCGAGATTATCAAACCGCGATTGACCAATTGCAAAACCTCGAAAAATCCGACAAAAAAAATTTCACACCCAACAATTACGATTATTTGCTGGCGCGAATGGCGGAGAAGCGCGATGATTTTGCGCTTGCCGCAACAAATTATCAAGCAGTTGCAAATCGCAATTCGGTTTTGAGTGAATACGCGCTGTGGCATCTTTCACAGATTGCCCGCGCTTCGGGAAATCTGATGCTTGAAAGAATTTATTTGCAGAAGATTTTGACGCTTGCGCCCGAAAGTCTTTTGAGCGACGCGGTTAAGATGCGAATGGCGCGAAGCTATTTTGAAAGCAAAAATTTTGATGTGGCGATTCAACTGCTTATTGATCAGCAGTCGGCAATCGGCAGTCGGCAGAATACAACGAACAACGAACAGCGAACAACGAACATTGCACAAAACCGCGAAATCCAAGTTTTGCTCGGCGAAGCGTATTTGCAAAACAATCAAATTCCGCAAGCGCGTCAGGTTTTTACGAAATTAACCAACAATCTTCCGAATCCGGCGCAACCTGACGATTTTGCGCTGGCGGGCGCGAAAAATCTTGATTTGCTTGACGGCGGAAAAGAAAATTTTGGCAAAAACGCGCCGCAGCTAGCTGACACGGAACATTACCGGCGTGCTTTGATTTATCAATTTAATCGCAATTTTCCGCTGGCGCGTTTGCATTTTCAAGCAATTGTCGAACGCTTTTCAACAAGTAATTATGTTGCTGCCGCGCTTTATCAAATCGGACGCGGTTACGCGCAGGAAGGCAATTTCGCTCAGGCGATTGGTTGGTTTGAGCGCGTCCAAGCCGAATTTCCCGATGACCTGATTGCCAGAGACGCTTTGAGTCAAACGGCTTCGGCTTACGCTCGTGTCAACAAATCGAAAGAAGCGATTTCGCGTTATCAAAAATTTATCCAAACTTATTCGGATGCCGACAATCTGGAACGCGCTTATTTAAATATCGTGGACGTTTTGCG
The DNA here is from genome assembly GCA_002050455.1 of Acidobacteria bacterium 5-1. Classification (GTDB taxonomy): domain Bacteria; phylum Acidobacteriota; class Blastocatellia; order Pyrinomonadales; family Pyrinomonadaceae. The sequence continues at coordinate 30,249 of MWZA01000139.1, forward strand.
CGATACCGGCGAAGATTTTGAAGCCTTAAAGTGGACGGCAAAAACTCAGGCAGATTTTAAAGGGAAACTTCCTGAATCGCTCGCGCTTTTTGCCCAGGCGCGAATTCATATTTCACGAAATGATTGGACAAACGCGCTTTCGGATTTAAACATTTTGCTGATGTTTCCCGATTTGGGCGGAACGAGAGTTCCGGGCGGCACAAACAAAGCCGAAATTACTTTTTTGAAGGGTTTCGCATTGGAAAATCTCAAACGCTATAACGAAGCAATTGACACTTATCTTTTGATTCCTGACGGGCGCAGCGAGTATTACGGCTGGCGAGCAACTGAAAAATTAGAAGCGTTGGCGAATGACGAGCAAACAAGGCGTTTTATCACGAAAAAAATAGGCGAATTAACAACAAATATCGAAGTCAGAAATGCCGAAGCACAGAGAAAAGCCGCGCAAGCCGTCCTGCGTTTGACAGACGCGGCGGAAATTCGCAGTAAAATGTTGGCGATCGTCCGAAAAAGTTATCCGCAGCTTCCCGATTATCAAAAAATTCCAAGCGGAAAACTGCTGGAATTCGGTCGCAAAGAAATTTTGAAGGAAAAACGCGATTCTGCAAATGAGAATTATCACAAAACTTTAGCCGACGAACTTTTATTTTTGGGACTTTATGACGAAGGAACACCTGAACTTGAAATCAGTCAACAGTCAACAGTCAACAGTTATCAGAACGACGGACAAAATAATCCAAAATCCAAAATCCAAAATCCAAAGTCGAATGATTTAGCTTATACTTTGGCTGTCTTTTACAAACGCGGCGAGATGGCAAACCGCGCTGTCGCGTATATCGAACCGCTTTGGCGAAATGTTCCCGCTGATTACCAACTCGAACTGATTCCGCGCGAGCAAATTGAACTGCTTTATCCAATGCCTTACGCCGATTCGCTTTTGAAGCTTGCGCCTGAAAAAAATGTTGACCCGCGTTTTATCTTAGCGATTATGCGGCAGGAATCGCGTTTTCGCGCCGAGGTCAAATCCAACGCGGCGGCACGCGGCTTGATGCAGTTTATTTCGACCACCGCCAATCAAATCGCATCGGAACTTGGGCGCGAAGATTTCAAACAAGATGAACTTTATAATCCGCCGACGGCAATTCTTTTCGGTTCGCAGTATTTATCGAATTTGTTCAAGCAATTTCCCAACCAACCGGCGGCAGTCGCGGCAAGCTATAACGGCGGCGAAAATAATATGATGCGATGGCTGGCGCGTGCCGAATCAGATAATCCCGACCGCTATGTTCCCGAAATTATTTATTCACAGTCGAAAGATTATGTTTATAAAGTGATGGCGAATTACCGTGTTTATCAGATGTTTTATGACGAGAAGTTAAAATCGAATTCACGTTAACATAAAAAACAAAAGATACCAAAAAATAAACTTCGCGTTATTTTAATGTCTAAGATTTCTCTTTTGGACGATAATAAGCACTTCCACGCTGTGTAAGTTCGGCTTTTTTGCCCAATGTGTCAATAACCGCACTAAGCAGTTCTTTGTTGCTGAGTTTGAAATTTACCACACCTTTCGCGTTAACGTCCGGGTCGTCGTAATTGATTACCAGATAGCGGCGTTTTTCACGAATCAAGCCGCCCAAAATTGCGCCCGGAAGCGGAATTGCGCTGACAACCGTGCCGGTTGTCGAACGCACCGATCTTGACTGCGGGTAGACGACGAGCATTGATTTATAAGGAATCGAAAACATTTCCTTTTGACTTTTACCGAAAAAAACGAGTCTTTCGTTGATGTCATCAAACTTCAAAGTTCCTGTTTCCCGCTTATCAAATCCGAACATTCCGCCTTCGTATTTCGCTTGAAAAGAAGCCGGCGCGGGCGTTTTCGGCATCGAAGTTTGCTCTGGTTTCGGCTCCGTTTTTTTCTCCGTCGGACGCAGTTGCGCGTCGGTCAAAACGGAAAATGAAAGCATCAAGAAACTTAAAAATATTATTTTTTTCATAAAACCTCTTTGTCGGAGAATCTCCAATCACCGATTCAAAATCTAAAAATCGTCAATTTATAGACGCATTCCGCCAAAGGCGCGTTGCCACGCAAGCGTTTGTTTTAATACGCCGAGCCGTTGGTGGTCGGATTCTGAGCAATCTAAACTTAGTTGTTCGATGATTGCTTCAAGCAGCGGAACGGCGAAAAGTCCGGCGTGCGCAACAACTTGCGAATAATAATGAATCTGCAAACAATCGTTTTCGTCGGTGTGAAAATTTTTGACTTCGTTTGATTTGATTTTATAAACGTCTTGTCCGGCAGGAACGACGCGGCGCGGAACTCCGTGGGTTATTTTCTCTGAACTGTCTTTTATGCCGAGCAGCAGAATTCCAATCAAAAAACCTTGTTCGTTGAGATAATCGGGACTAAAAGAGCCGAGTTCGGGTTTCGGCGAAAGGCGCGGACCAAAACTTGCATATTCGGGATTGACGAGCATCGAATTGTAAATCACGCCGACAATCTCCATTTCAGCTTCAAGCGGTAAATTGACAAACTGCGCAAAGCCGTAATCTTCCGCCGTCGGCGGTGTTGTCGTATCAAGTTCGTCAATCACGCGCCCGACATAATCAATATGAGAATTTGAACTGACGATTTTTGCAATTTTCATACTTTTTGAAACAACGGATTAACACAGATTGACCCAGATTATTTAATCCAATTTGTATCAATTTTAGCGTTTTCGAGCGAACTTAATCTATTTATCAGCCGAAAGTGTTCAAGACTTCTTCCACCAAAATTTATGATTAACGCGATTTCCAATCCTGTGGCTTTAAGATAATTTAAAACTTGCGCTTTGTGAATATTCGTAATCTTGTCCGTAACTTTTAATTCTAAAATAACTTTTCCTTCAACCAAAATATCGGCAATGTATTCTCCGACAATTTCGCCTTCAAAATAAACTTTAACGGCAACCTGTTGCTTGGCTGTCAGACCTGCCCGCTTGAATAGTAACATCAACGAATTTTCATAAACTTTTTCCAGAAAACCATTGCCAAGCGTTTGGTGAACTTTCATAGCCAAACCAATAACTTGATATGTCAAATCACCATACAGCAACTTTTCCATAAAATTCCAAAGTCTGTGTTAATTCGCGTTAATCCGTTGTTTCAAATCGCTTTTCCGAGTTCGGGAATAATATAGAGAAGCCACCACAAAAATACTTGAACCGCCAATACTACAAAACTCAGCCCGAAACTGATAAGCGCGAGTTTGCGTCCGCCCAAATGCGGCTGGCGAAGTGACACAAAATAACCGAAGCCGCCGACCAGAAAAGTAAAAGGAATAAACAAAATTCCCAAATAAGGCACGAGCGAATAAACAAAACATGCCCAAGCCATCTGCGAAGCCGAATTTTCGTTTTGCTTAAATAAATCCGTAATTTCTTCTCGCGGCGGCGCGTTTTCGATTAGAAAAGACTGCCCTTGCAAATGATGAGCCGAGCGCAAAGTGTCGAGTGGTTGATAACCTTCGCGCAAAAGTTTTCCGCAAACCAGACAAAATTTTGCATCGTCGCGCTGCGCCGCCGCGCCGCACGCGGAACAAATTATTTGAACCGGAAGCGGAAAATTGAAAGTGGAAAAATTTTTGTAATCTATCTCACGTTCCTTATTTTCCGTTTTCAATTTTTCGTTTTCCATTTCTTTCATCTGCGTCTTCCTTTACTTGCACTTTTGCGCGACACGCTGAAGTTTAGTTTTTCACGAGCAGCAAAGTCTTGTAAAGCACCGAGAAAAACTTCCCGGTCGCGCATCGTGATAACCGCCGTTTGGTCTGCCGTTTCCAGCGCGTATGGATAACCCAAGCCAATCACACACTCGGCGCGGACAACATCCAGAACTTCATCAAGCAGTCCTGCTTCATAAACCCACGACGGAATATCAAGCCGCGCCGGTGCGGAATCGGAAGTCGTTTGCAAATAGGTGAAACCGACGATTGATTTGTCAGATTCCGCGTCAATAAAAGCATTCAAACCGCGCCGTTTTGAATAACAAAAACAAGTTCTGTCGCCCCAAAATTTCAACACCTGCGGAAAGTTTGAAGTTTCCGCGTGAAGAATCGTTGCATCGTAAAGCGTTCTCTCGCCGGAGTTCGCGCCCGTTTCAAAATTGTCGAGCAAACTCAGCAAATCCCGCGCATAACTTCTATCTACAAACCCGACCAGCGGAACTTTCGCGGCAATCGAAAAGCGTGCGAGTTCGACGAGTTTATTGGTAAAACTAATCTGCAAACCCGTTTTCGGATGCGGCGTTGAAAGCAGCAGCGTTCCGTCATAAAAAGCCAGTGGCATTCGCTCACCACGCGCCTGCCAGCCGCTTTTCTTTTGCAAAAACTCTTCGACCTTTTCAACTTCCGCTTCAAAACGCAATTGCCCAACCTTTGTTTCAGGAATGACAGGTTCATCCTGCGAAAGCAATTTTTCGGGAGAAAGCACGGAAAACTTGGCGTTTTTTTCATAACCTTGATTTTCGTCGTGCGGATTTTCAAACCAGCCGATTTGGATTGCCGCCACCGGCAAGGAAGTTTCCTTTTCGGCGTAAAGTTGGCTTCCGTCCGCCGCAAACGTCGTCCGATTCTGTAAAATAAGGAATGCCCAACGCCGCGCTTCTTCGTGGTTTTGCCACTTTTCCGCGAAACTAAATGAAAAGGATTGCGCCATATCCAATTCTGCTGACGGCAACGCGCCCGTGTCATCCGTGTCGCGCAAATCTTCCCAAACCTTTCCGCTCGGCGTTTGCACGAGTTTCTGCAGTTTCTCCAAATACGCCTTTAAATCACTTGACTGTGTTGCAGAAAAACGCTGAAAATCGGCGCGTTGACTATGTAGTTCACTGGTTAAAAGTTCTCGAAAAAGCATCTGTAGATTTTATTTTCCAAATCAGTTCTTATTTTAACACGATTGACTGAGGAAATTTTAAAAAAGATAGAATGTAAGTTTGCTTAATTATTTTTGAGTGGTCAATTATTTTATACTTACAACCGGAAATCCCGAATATCCTTGAAAGGCTTTTCCGCATCGGTAAAATCAGGACGATAATAATACGAAGCCGATTCGTATTCCTGCATAAAACCTTCTTCCATTCCTAATTCTTCTAAAATTTCAATTGCGGAAAACCACTCTCTTTCGGAAATCCGGCGCGATAATAAAATGTAACGCTCGTCGGTAGCGACTTTGTTTGTCGCGTAATACTGCGCCATCAAAGAAATTGCGGCTTTTGGCGACAATTCATCACGAATCCAGCGCAGATTTTCTTCGATTCCCGCCAAATCATTTGGCAAAACGAGCAGGCGAACGAGCAGACCTTTTTGCAGAAGACCGTTTTCGTCAAAAATGAGTTTATCATCCGTTTGCCGAAACATTTCCTTTATTGCCAGACGCGCAAAAGTCGTGTAACCACGCACTTTTGAAAATGTAAAACCCGCATCGTTTTCGGCATATTTCAAATCCGGCAGATAAATGTCAACAATACCGTCAAGCAATTTCAAAACCTCAACCGAATCATAAGCATTCGTGTTATAAACAATCGGAAGTTTTAAACCGTTTTCCGCCGCAATCAAGATTCCGCGAGCCATCTGCGGAACAAAGTGCGTCGGGCTGACAAATCCGATATTATGACAACCTTTCGATTGCAGTTCGAGCATCATTTCCGCCAATCGCTCAAACGAAATTTCGTTGCGTTTTTGTTGCTTCCAAGTTTGCGAAATCTGATAATTCTGACAATAAACACAGCGCAGATTGCAGTTGCCGAAAAAGATATTTCCCGCGCCGTCAGTTCCGGAAAGGCAAGGTTCTTCGCCGAAATGCGGCGTGTAAGATGAAACAATCGGAAGCCGTCCCGAATAACACGCGGCGATTTCGTCCTTTAGACGATTATTTCCGCAATCTTTGGGACAAACTGAACAGCTTTTTAAAAGATTTTCAAGTCGTTCAACTCTCTTTTTCAGTTCGCCCGTCTTCCAGAGTTTCAGAAACTTTGGCTCTAAATCTTCTTTTTCCATAAACATTATAGCTGTATTTGCCGATAATTTTTTCGGGCGCAACCGTTCGCGCCAGTTCCCAAGTAAAATCCATTTCGGCGTTGACCGTTGCGGTTGCCATTCGAGTTTCGTGCAGCATCAGAACGCTTCCGTAAAAAAGAAAAACAATTCCGACAATTCCGACCGGAATCGGCAGCCAAAGATAAGTGCTGAAAAATCCGGCGATGGCAATCGTTACGCTGGTTAAAATAAAAAATCCCAACCCGTAATAAAACGCGCCCATCGCCCGCTGCAAAATCCGCGCCCGGCTCGTTACCTTGTCAAGCAAATTTACCACCGTATCTAAGCGTTTTTCGTAAAGCGGAATCGCGTCCTTGTCTTCAGTCGTAATCAATTCCGCTAGACGCTGTTCCAAATCGCGCACGCGGTCAATCACGCGCCCAAGCCGCGTCGAAGTCGAAAGCACGAGCGAGCCGGTCGCCGAAATCAATAAAGTCGGCGTAACCATCGCGGTTAAAAATTCGATAGTCGAGTTCAGCGCGTTCGGATTGACGGAAAAAATTTCACCTGCCATAAGTTTAAGACTTGACGCGAAAGTTAATTCGCGTCAAAAATCTAATGTTATGACTAGCAAAAAACAAACGCAAGGAACTATCGTAATTTTGCAGCACGAAAGCAAAGTTTTGAAAAAAAATCCGCTCGGTGATAAACACATCCGCGACGTAATAGCTTATCTTCCGCCAAATTTTGACGAGGACAAACAATTTCCCGTCGTCTATTGTCTGACCGGATTTACCGGACGCGGCAAAATGCTTCTCAACGACAACGCTTTTACGCCGAATCTGGCGGAAAGAATGGACAAATTAATCGCCAGAGAAACAATCAAGCCGATGATTGTCATAATGCCCGATTGTTTTACGCATTACGGCGGCTCGCAGTATATCAATTCAATCGCGACGGGCAATTACGAAGATTATTTAACGCAGGAAATTGTGCCGTTTGTTGATGAAAATTTCCGCACCATCAATAATAAAAATTCCCGCGCCGTGATGGGAAAATCAAGCGGCGGTTACGGCGCGTTGATAATGGCGATGCGCCACGCCGACCTCTTTGGTCTTGCCTGTTCGACCAGCGGCGATTGCTATTTTGAATACTGTTATTTGCCTGATTTTCCGAAGACGTTTCGCGCCGTTGACGGCGATCCGGATACGTTCGTGAAGAAATTTTGGCGAGAAGGAAAAAAGGGCAAAGATGATTTTGCGGCACTAAATATTATCGGAATGAGCGCGTGTTATTCGCAAAATGAAGAAACGTTTCTCGGCTTTGATTTACCGTTCGATTTAGAAACAGGCGAAATCCGCAAAGAGGTTTGGGCAAAATGGCTGGAACACGACCCGGTAAGAATGGTTGAAAGATACGCTGATAATTTGAAATCGCTAAAACTTTTATACATTGACGCGGGAGCAAAAGATGAATTTTATCTGGATTTGGGCGCGAATATTTTATGCGAAAAATTAAAAGAACATCGGATTAAATACAAACGCGAAGAATTTGACGACGGGCATATGCAAATCAGTTATCGTTACAATCGCTCTTTAAAACTTATTTCGCAAAATATCAACGATTAAATAACTTAACTTTTCGAGTTTGCAGCTTTTATTTTAGATAGGACTTTCTCACTGGGAGCGCGGGCATCTTGCCCGCAAAGATTGCGTCAGCAATTTCAACCGTTTGAATTAAATTCAACGTCAGCTTTAGCTAAAATCTTTGATGCCGCTCACGCGACGTTTGCGGGCAAGATGCCCGCGCTCCGACAAGAAACGCTTTTTTATTAAAATTTGAGAAAGTCCTATTAGAAAGAAAATTACATATTGGCAATAATTTCGCGGAAAAGTGTCAAATGATTTTGTCCGAGAAATCTTGCCGCGCTCTTTCGAGTTCCGCGTCCATTTTGCCCGTAATCATAAACCAAACCATTTTGTAATCTGAGATAAAAGACCAGAGCGGATATTTGAAAGTCGCCGGTTTATTGTGTTCGACAAAAAAATGCGAAATCCAAGCAAAAGCGTAACCGACAATCAAACAAAGCGGAAAGTAATACCAAGTCCCTCGCACAATAAACCAAACAAGTAAAATAATTCCCAAGCTCGTGCCGATAAAATGCAGATAGCGGGTTAAAGGTTCGCTGTGTTCTCGGACGTAAAAATCCCAAAACTCGTGGTAATTTTCGATGCGTTTGTTATCTATTTCCATGTCCGTATAGTCTCTGCAAGAAACAAGGCGGCAACCCATCCGGCAAACAAAATAAATATACCAAGAATCGCAAAGCTGATAATAGCGATTGCCAAAGCTCCAAACTTGCCAAGCGAAGGATTTTCGGCAAGCCGTTTTGCCGTGTATGCGCTTGCCGCGCCAAGTCCCAAAGCGTTTAGAGAAGCCAGCGCGATATAAAAAACAAGACTTGGCGTTGCGTCAGTTTCGTTATATCCGTTTAATCCAAGCAGCAAAACAAAGAAGCCGAACGTCGCTCCGGCAGCTTGAATTAAAGCCGTTATAATAAAGACGATTATTTTCATTTTTCCTCAAAAAGTTCCATAAATGTTTCGTTTGAAACCGGTTCGATTTTGCCCAATTTCATATTTTCTTCAACGTGACCGGCGCGACTCATTCCGACCAAAGCGGTTGTAATGCCGGGCGCGGAACGGACAAATTGGAGGCTCGTTTGCGCGTCGGTTTCCATTTTTCCAAGTGTTTCGCTGACGTTCGGTGGCAAACCCGTGGCAAGTTGTCCTTGCGAAATCGAAGCACTGGCAACAACGGTTATATCAAGCGCGTGAGCAACCGCAACAGTTGACTGCACTTCGCCGTTAAGTGTCTGATTTTTCAAGACCAATGCTTCGGGCATCGTTAGATTGAACGGGATTTGAATAAATTTGAAACCGTGATTTTTGCCGCCGACCTTTCGGGCGATATTCGCCATTTTTTCGAGTGAATGATAGCCTTTCTGCGATGGCGAAACGCGGAAACCGTTCCACGTCGCCACGCCGTAAAATTTAATTTTTCCGCCTGCGCGATTTTCTTCCAGAAGCTCAAACGCCGAAGCCAGACGCTCTTCAAATTCCGCCAGTTTGACCTCGCTGAGCTGCGCTTCGGGATTGTGAATATAATAAACATCAATGCCTTCAATCTCCATATTTTTGAGCGATTGGTCAATTTGACTTTGCATATAACTCGGTGTCATACAATGACTTCCGCCGACAATATCTTCAAAGTCAGCGATGCCCGTTTCGACAAAATTTTCGATAAAATACTGGCGCACATTGTTCGGCGGTTCATTCTCAAAAGGCAGATAACCGCCTTTCGTGCAGATGACGATCTCGTCGCGCCCGTATTTTTTCTTCCGCAAATTTTGCAGTGCTTTGCCGATGGCGCGTTCGCTGCGCTGAAACCGATAATTCGCGGCGGTGTCAATTACGTTACAGCCGAGTTCAACCGCATTTGTAATCGCTTGGGTGTAGCTTTTGTCGGTCGGGACATTCGCTTCGCCCAAATATGTGCCGATGCCGATTGACGACAGCCATAAATCTTGAGCCTGTCGAAAATGATTTTGGACGAATTTTTTAAGAAAACGCTGAACGTAACGCGATGTTCCGTCGGAAGTGGCAAATTTTGCAGTTGTCATTTTATTTATTATATTTCATCACGGAATTTGGCACAATTAAACAACTGAATTAGAAATTAGAATGAAACTTTAAACTTTAATACGAGTGGTGAACTGAAAGTAATGCTTACAAAAGCAAAGGATATTTTTGATTAGCCGCGCGGTTTAATTTTATCATCGAGCCATTCGGTTAAATTATCTACTGATTCAATGTGAACAGGTTTGCCCTGCCACGCTTTGACGGCGAAAATAATTAACATAACCGTTGTTACAACCTGAAAAATCGCGTTTCCCAAATCCGCGAAATCAGTAATGTTGCCAACGCCGCCTAAAATCGTCGTAATAAGCAAAATTCCGATATGCGCGGCAAGACCTTGAGCAGCGTGAAAACGCACTTTTGTTTCGCTTTTTGGCACAAAAAGAAGTTCGAGAATGCCTGCAATCAACCCGATATAAAAAGGCAGATAAGGCAAAGCAACCAAGATGTTTTCTGGCAAACCAACCTTGTCAACTTTGCGCTTCGATGAATTTCCGACATCCGCATTGAGCTTGGCGGTTTTAAAAACATTCGGAATTTGCTGACCGTCATAAGGCGACGAATAAGAAGAAAAGTTCGCTTCGTCAAAACGGCGCGTCTGCTCTTCCGTCGGAACGGTTTCGTCAAATTTCCTCGTTTCCGCGTTTTTGTTCGGCAAACTTTGTGTTTGCGCTTCCTTTACTTTACGCGGAAAATCGGGGTCGAGCGGATTTGTATCGAATTTCTTTGGCATCGTTTTGTTGTTTCTACGATATTTTACATATTTTAGTTCAAAACTTTTAGTCACGAATTACACAAATAACACGAATAATGCAATCTGTACTTTTAATTCGTGAAATGCGCGGGTAATAACGGCTAAAATTATTCTGTGATTTTAATTCCCAATTCATTTAACTGTGCCGCATCAACATCGCCCGGCGAATCCATCATCAAATCCTGCGCCGACGCGGTTTTCGGAAACGCCAGCACGTCGCGGGTTTTCTCATATCCCGAATTGACGTTAAAATAGGTTTGTGAAGATATCATTTTCAAATATACAAAAATTTTTTGCTCTGGCGCTGATTTTTCTGATACATGCAGAAACTTTTGCCCAATCAAGTATGACAAAAAACAACCGCCCACGCGCCCGAGAAACGGGGTTGAAAATCGGCATTTTGCCGACCGGCGTGCTAAATTCGATTACGGATGTGCTGGGCGTGCGCGTTGGTCATTCGACCGTTTTTCGCAATGAAAACATCCGAACGGGCGTTACAGCCATTTTGCCACACAGCGGAAATCTTTTTCAGGAAAAAGTTCCGGGCGCGGTTTTTGTCGGCAATGGCTTCGGCAAATTGATGGGTTCGACGCAGGTTAATGAACTCGGCGAAATTGAAACGCCGATTTTGCTGACTTCGACTTTGAGCGTTCCGCGCGTCGGCGATTTTTTGCTTGATTATATGCTCGCTCTGCCCGGCAATGAAAGTGTGCAGTCAATCAATCCGCTGGTCGCCGAAACCAACGACGGTTTTTTGAACGACATTCGCGGGCGGCACATCACGCGCGAAGACGTTTTCGCGGCAATCAAAACGGCGCAGACGGGCAAAGTTGAAGAAGGTTCAATCGGCGCGGGAACGGGAACAATTGCTTTCGGTTTCAAAGGCGGAATCGGCACGGCTTCGCGCCGTCTGCCCGCATCTTTGGGCGGCTACACAATCGGCGTTCTTGTGCAGACAAATTTCGGCGGCATTTTGACAATTGACGGTGCGCCGGTCGGCGTTGAACTCGGCAAGTATTATCTGAAAGACATAGTAGAAAAAAGCGAAAATTCAAAGCCGAAGGCTTCTCAAAATAAAAATAACATCAACGATTTGGCGGACGGCTCGATTATTATTGTGATTGCAACCGACGCTCCGGTTGACGCGCGACAGTTAAAACGAATGGCGGCGCGTTCGATGTTGGGCTTGGCGCGAACCGGCGCGGCGGCGACAAACGGCAGCGGCGATTACGCCATCGCCTTTTCAACCGCGCCGGAAGCCCGCATCAAAACTTCGGGCGACAACCGCACCCCGCGCGATGTTAAACTTTTGCCGAACGACGCGATGTCGCCGCTGTTTCTGGCTGTTATCGAAGCAACGGAAGAAGCGATTTACAATTCGCTGTTTCGCGCGACGACCGTTATGGGACGCGAAAACCGCACGGTTGAAGCCTTGCCGATTGATAAAACGAAGGAGATTTTACGGAAATATGGAAAAATAAAATAACGTGAATTCGGGGTTAAGAAATTTTTTCACCACAGAGACACAGAGAAAATTAAACCACAGATGAAAGAAAAAGGTGCATTTTCACTTTGAAATCTATGCTTCTTTGGCTGGTTTTTCCCAAAAAACTCTGTGTCTCTGTGGTTCATTTTTATCAAACTGACGTTACCTTATCTTCCGTGATTTTTATTCCTAATTCGTCCAACTGCGCCGCGTCAACCGCGCCCGGCGAATCCATCATCAAATCCTGCGCCGAAGCGGTTTTCGGAAACGCGACGACATCGCGGATGTTTTCCGTGCCTTGAAGGAGCATCACAATTCTTTCGATTCCGGCGGCAAAACCTCCGTGCGGCGGAGTTCCGTACTCAAGCGCGTCAAGAAAAAATCCGAATCTGCTCCGCGCTTTTTCCGGCGTTAAACCGAGAGCTTTGAAAATCAAGTTTTGGATTTCGCGTTGGTGAATGCGAATCGAGCCGCTGCCGATTTCGTAACCGTTGATGACAATATCATAAGCGCGGGCGCGGATTTTCCCCAACAATTCTTTCTCGCCGTCTTCAATGGCGCGTTTAAAAAGCGGCACGTCTTCGTCCATCAGAGATGTGAACGGATGGTGCATCGCGTCATAATTCCCCGTGTCTTCGTTATATTCAAACATCGGAAATTCCGTTACCCAAAGCGGTTTATAGGCATTTTTCGGAATCAGATTTTCGCGTCGTGCAATTTCATTTCGCAACGCTCCTAAACTTTGCGCGACAACCGATTTTTTGCCCGCGACAATCAAAACTGCATCGCCCTTTTCGGCTTCGGTTGATTTTGCAAGCTGCTCGATTTTTTCTTGTCCGAGAACTTTCAAAAGCGAAGAAGTCGTTTCTTCGCCGAGTTTTATCCAAGCAAGCGCGGACGCGCCGTAACGCTTAATAAATTCCTGCAATTCATCAAGCTGTTTGCGTGAATAATCGGCTTTGCCACGCGCGACGATACATTTTATCGCGCCTTTATTTTTTAATGTTTCCGCAAACGGCGCAAAATCCGTGTCTTTTAATTCGTCCGACAAATCTTTGAGTTCCATTTCAAAACGCAAATCCGGTTTGTCGCTTCCAAAACGGCGCATCGCATCGGCATAAGTCATTCGCGGAAAAGGTGTTTCAAAATCGGCTTCAACCAGCGCGAAAACTTGTTTCAAAACGCCTTCCATCGTCCGAAAAACCATTTCCTGATTGGCAAAACTCATTTCAATATCGAGCTGTGTAAATTCCGGTTGCCTGTCTGCCCGCAAATCTTCGTCGCGGAAACAACGCGCAATCTGATAATATTTATCAAAACCGGCAATCATCGTGATTTGTTTGAGAATCTGCGGCGATTGCGGCAGCGCAAAGAATTTTCCCGTGTGAATACGCGACGGCACAATAAAATCGCGTGCGCCTTCGGGCGTAGATTTCAACAAAATCGGCGTTTCAATCTCCAAAAAACCGTTTAATTCCATAAACGCACGAATTTTGCTCAAGGCTCTCGCCCGCATCATCAGATTTTGCTGAAGGCGCGGACGGCGCAAATCTAAAAAACGATATTTGAGGCGCGTGTCTTCGCTTGCAAGATTTTGATTTCCGGCTGCTTCGAGTTCAAACGGCAAAGTTTTTGCATCATTCAAAACAAGAATTTTGCTTGCTTTTACTTCAATTTCGCCCGTCGGGAGTTTTTTGTTTATCGTTCCTTCTTCGCGTCTTATCACTTCGCCAAGGACTGCGACGACAAACTCGCCGCGCAGATTTTTCGCTTTCGCGTGCGCTCGCTTTGCATCTTCTTCGCTGACAACAATCTGTGTCAAACCTTCGCGGTCGCGCAAATCAATAAACGTAAAAATACCGAAGTCGCGTTTTTTCGCCACCCAACCCATCAAAACAACTTCTTCACCGACATCTTCGGCGCGAAGTTCGCCGCACGAATGCGTCCGTTCCAAATTTCCCAAAACATCTAACATAAAATAGTGATAAGTAATAAGTGATGAGTGATAAGTGAAAGATTTCACTTATCACTCATCACTTATCACTTTTTGCTTGCAAAATAAAAAAACGCCATTCGATTTTGCGACAAACGAAAGGCGGAACGCTAAAATTAAACGCTCGCGCCAATCAATTATTATCGTCATTAAATCGAACCGCGTTCATAAAATCCTAAAAATAAAACCGTGCAAATAATACAAGAAAGGCGCGTCGAAAAGCAAACAGCCGAGCTGTTGTTTCTGGTTTTATCAAGCAATAAATTGAGTTTTATTAAATTTAACGAACTTAGGTTACAATCGAATTATGAACGAAAAAAAATCTCTGCAAGAAACCTTTGCGCCGAGTGGAATTTGCTTCGGCTGCGGCGTGGCGAACGAAAAAGGTTTGCGAATCAGAAGTTTTCCGAACGGCGAAGAAGTTACCGCGACGTGGAAAGCCGAACCACATCATCAAGCCTTTCCCGGAATGCTTTCAGGCGGAATCGTCGGCACTCTGCTCGATTGTCATTCAAATTGGACGGCGGCGCATTATTTGATGAAGAAAAACGGCAAAACAGAACCAGATTGCACCGTAACAGCAAATTATTCGGTGAAATTATTGCGCCCGACACCGAGCAATGCGACAATAAAATTAGTCGCTCGTGTTGTTGATTCAACCGAAGACCGCGCCACCGTCGAAGCCGAACTCATCGCGGGCGACAAAGTTTGCGCGACGTGCAAAGGTTTATTCGTCATCGTCAAAGAAGGACATCCGGCTTATTATCGCTGGTAAAATAAAAGAAAATCTTGCATTCAGTTAAACTTGTCAAAAGATTTTTGCTTGTATTTGCGATTTGATTATAATGAAACAATCAGATGAAACAGATAGATAATTTTTTGAATAAGATTATTTGCGGCGATTGCCTCAAAATTATGAGGCAAATGCCTGATGAAAGTATTGATTTGGTTGTTACTTCGCCGCCATATAACTTAAAAAACTCAACCGGAAACGGAATGAAAGCCGGAACGAAATCAGGACGTTGGGCAAATAATCCGCTTCAAAATGGATATGCTCATCACGACGACCAAATGCCGCATAATGAGTATGTTGTTTGGCAACAAGATTGTTTGACGGAAATGATGCGACTTCTGAAAGATGCCGGTGCAATTTTTTATAATCATAAATGGCGCGTTCAAGGAGGTTTAATTCAAGACCGCGCCGACGTTGTTAATAGTTTTCCTG